>NZ_JARBCJ010000059.1:0-17089 GCF_028803055.1 Mumia sp. | reverse complement strand
TCCCTCGAGGCGGGGATCGCCGACCGGATGGGCGTCACGACGGACGCCATTCCTCGTACCGCCGCCGAGCTGCGAGCCGCGCGCGACGCCTACCCGCACGACGTCCACGAGCCCAAGCTCTGCCACGTGTGGTTCCTCGCCTCCGAACCCAGCGCCGACGCGGTGCGCGCCCTTGAGTCCTACGACTTCGGCCCCGACCGCGTCGCACCGATCGGGCGAGAGCTGCACCTCCGCTACGCCGACGGGGTGGCACGCAGTGCGATCACGGCACCGCGGCTGCTCAAGCTGTCCGGCGTCGTCGGCACGGCGCGCAACCTCAGGACGGTCGAGAAGCTCGCCGCGATGGCGCAGTGACGCTCACAGGTCCGCGACGGGTGCCGCGGTCGCCGGCGGGGCTCCGATGCTCTCGACCGGGAGGTCGACGGCACGTGCTGCCGTGAGCCTCGCACGCTCGATCCGGTCCAGCCGGAACCAGCGGAGCGCGTCCTGCGTGCGGCAGTGCGCCACGAGGTACCACGAGCCGCGCGTGGAAGCGAGGATCTGCGGATCGACGCGGCGATCGGTGACGACCCCCGATCCGTCCCGATAACGCAGCGAGAGCACGCGCCTCTCCTGGAGCGCCTCCTCCACCGCCCGGCGGGACCGCGCGTCGCCGGTGGTGTCGTCCGCGCGGTCGATCCACACCCGCTCGGAGAGAGCGGTCGCACGGAGGCGGGTCGGTGGCGCCATCCCGTCGAGCACCTTGGCGAGGGCGGCGCGCGCCTGGGTGTCGAACGGCTCGCCCCGATGGGCGGAGATCGCCGCGGCAAGCCCGGAGACCTCGGCCTCGGAGAAGTTCAACGGCGGAAGGGTCGCGTCCGGGTCCACGACGTAGCCCCCGTGACGACCCAGGCGCGCCCAGATCGGGAACCCGCCCTGCTGCAGTGCCGACACGTCCCGCTTGATCGTCCGGACGCTGACCTCGTACGTCGCGGCCAGCTGCTCGGCGGTGCGGCCCCGCGCGCCGGCGCGGCGCAGCT
Organism: Mumia sp.; assembly: GCF_028803055.1. Classification (NCBI taxonomy): domain Bacteria; kingdom Bacillati; phylum Actinomycetota; class Actinomycetes; order Propionibacteriales; family Nocardioidaceae; genus Mumia; species Mumia sp. The sequence continues at coordinate 16,070 of NZ_JARBCJ010000059.1, read as the reverse complement.
CCTCCCGGATCGCGTAGAGCCGATCGGTGCGGTTCATGAGAAAAGAGTGACACAAGGGTGACGAGTTCTGACGAGACGATGGGGTGATGACGAACTCCGGTGGACCTGTCCTCCTGCTCAGCGGCGCCGGGCTCCCGGCCTGGATCTGGGACGCGGCGCGCGAAGCGCTCGGCCCCGACCACGAGACCGCGGTCGCCTCCCGGCCCGACGGTCGTACGCCGAGCCTCTCCTCGTACGTCGACGCTGCCCTCGACTCCGCGCCGTGGGACCGGTTTGCCGTGGTCGCGCACTCGTCCGGCGGCGTCGTCGGCACCGAGCTCGCCCGTCGGGCTCACCCACGGGTCAGCGCCGTGATCGGAGTCAGCGCCGTCGTCCCGCCACCCGGCGGGTCGTTCGTCTCCTCGATGCCCTTCCCGCAGCGCCACCTGCTGAGCCTCGCGATGCGGCTCGCGGGCACCCGGCCACCGGACGGCGCCCTCCGCCGCGGCGTCGCCGCGGGCCTGGACGAGCCCACTGCCGCGCGGATCGTCGCCGAGTTCGTGCCCGAGTCGCCCGACCTCTACCGCGGGCGGACCGGGACCGATGCGCTACGGGTGCCGACCGGGTACGTGACGACGACGCAGGACCGCGAGCTCTCCCCAGGCCTCCAAGGACGGTTCGCTGCCCGGCTCGGTACGCCCCGTCAGCGGAGCCTCGCCACGGGCCACCTGCCGATGCTCGAGGACACGACCGGGCTCGCCGGCGCCCTCGCTGAGATGCTCGACCAGCGCGGCTGAGCGTCAGGTGAGCTGGCGGAGCCGGATCGTCTCGGGCAGCGTGCCGAGCGCCGCGAGCGTCTCGGGCTCGAGCTGCTTGTCGATGTCGGTGAGCACGTAGCCGATCTCGCCGCGAGTCCCCAGGATCTGACCGTCGATGTTGACGCCGTGGTCGCCGAGCACCACGTTGATGGCCGACAGCACGCCCGGCACGTTGTGGTGGATGTGCGCGAGACGGTGGTGGTCGCCGTACGACGGCAGCTGGAGGTGCGGCAGGTTCGGGGAGAGGTCGGTGGACCCGTCGACGAGGTAGGAGTGCAGCTTGCCCGAGACGAAGCGGCCGATGTCCTGCTGAGCCTCCATCGTCGAGCCGCCGACGTGCGGCGTGAGGATCACGTTGGGGAGCCCGCGAAGGTCGGACTCGAACGGCTCGCCCTGCTTCTTGGGCTCCACGGGGAACACGTCGACGGCGGCACCGGCGATGTGGCCCGACTCGATGTGCGCCCGCAGCGCGACGGTGTCGACGAGGATGCCGCGGGAGAGGTTGAGGAAGAGCGAGCGCGGCTTCATCCGCGCGAACTCCGCGGCGCCGAAGAGGCCGGCGTTGCCCGGCCGGCCGTCGACGTGCAGCGTCACGACGTCGACGGTCTCGAGCAGCTCGTGGAGCGTCGCGCACCGCTTGGCGTTGCCGAGTGCGAGCTTGTCGGCCACGTCGTAGTAGGAGACCTGCATGCCGAGGGCCTCAGCGAGCACGGACAGCTGGCTGCCGATGTTGCCGTAGCCCACGATGCCGAGCTTGCGGCCACGGATCTCGTGGCTGCCCTGCGCGGACTTGTTCCAGATGCCGGCGTGCATGTCGTTGGTCTTCTCGTTGAGCCGGCGCGCGAGCGAGATGATCTCGCCGATCGCGAGCTCGACGACCGAGCGCGTGTTGGAGTACGGCGCGTTGAAGACGGCCACCCCGCGGGCCGCCGCCGCCTTGAGGTCGATCTGGTTGGTGCCGATGCAGAAGGCGCCGACCGAGAGGAGGTCGGGCGCCTGCGCGAGCACGCGCTCGGTGACGTACGTCGTGGAGCGGATGCCGAGGAGGTGAACGCCCTGGACTGCCTCGATCAGCTCGTCCTCGCCGAGGGCTCCGGTGCGCGTCTCCACCTGGTAGCCCTGCGCGCGCAGGAACTCGGCGCCGTCGGCGTGGATGTTCTCCAGCAGGAGGACACGGATGTCGTGGTCCTCGAGCCGTGGCGTGGTCACGGGAAGGTCTGAGGTCATGGTGTAGAGCGTCTGTGTCGTCACGGGGACGAGTCCTCCTGGTCAGGTCGGTCCACCCGGAGGTGGCGGTCGACCCAGGGCCCAGGCGTACGGTCCCGCGGTCTGTGCTGGTGTGTCGCTCCCTGGTGGTCGACCCACCTGAACGCCAGTCGCGACCGGACCAGTCTAGGTCGTCCTCCCGGCACGGCCGAACGCATTCCGCGCTTCGGGCCTACTCGGCGCCAAGCAGAGCGAGGAACTCCTCGGGCGGCGTCCCCGGGATGTGGGCGAGACGGACCTGTCCGCGGGCGACGAGCTTCCCCTCGGCGTTCGTCGTGTTCATCTCCCACAGCTGGGTCGTCCGCCCGCGGTGGATCGGCGTCGCGACCGTACGGAGCGTCTCGCCCTCGCGGGCCTGCCGGAGGAAGTCGGTGTTGTTGTTGACCCCGACCACCAGACCCCTGTCGCGGAGCCACGCCTGCGCGCCCATGCTGGCGGCACTCTCGTGGGCCGCACAGTGCACACCGCCGTGGACGATCCCGAACGGCTGGAGGTGCTGCGCTCCCACGGTCCACTCGATGGTCGCGCGGTCACCGGAGAGCTCCACGAAGCGGAAGCCGAGGGCTCCGCCGAGGCCGGTCTCCGACATGGACGCCGTTGCATCAGTCACACGACGAGTGTGCCCACCGAGGTCTTGTCCCTCATACCCCCTAGGGGTATTCTCGGCGGCATGGACACCCACGCACCCGGTTACAGCGACGACAAGGCCGCAGTCCTCAAGCGGCTCAGGCGCGTCGAGGGTCAGGTCCGCGGGCTCCAGCGGATGGTCGAGGAGGACGTCTACTGCATCGACGTCCTCACCCAGGTCTCCGCCGCCACCAAGGCGCTGGAGTCCGTCGCCCTGACCTTGCTCGACGAGCACCTCTCGCACTGCGTCCACGACGCCATCGCCTCCGGCGACAGGGCTGAGGAAAAGATCGCCGAGGCCTCCGCCGCGATCGCTCGCCTCGTGCGGTCGTGACCCCAGCCCTTCCCCGTACCCTGCTCGACCGACTCTCGAGGAGCCCATCATGAACACGACCTACCACGTCACCGGGATGACCTGCGGCCACTGCGCAGGCGCCGTCAAGGAGGAGATCGGGGCGCTGGAGGGCGTCCGGTCCGTGGACGTCGACCTCGTCGCCGGCGGCACCTCGTCGGTGCACGTGACCAGCGACGTCCCGCTCGACGACGCCGCCGTCGCGGCCGCGGTCGACGAGGCGGGGAGCTATCAGGTCGTGGGGTCGTGACGCTCCAGACCCACGAGCTCGACATCGGCGGGATGACCTGCGCCTCGTGCGCCGCCCGTGTCGAGAAGAAGCTCAACAAGCTCGAGGGCGTCGAGGCGTCCGTCAACTTCGCGACCGAGCGGGCGTACGTGTCCGCGCCGGCGTTCGTCGACGTGGCCGACCTCGTCGCCACCGTCGAGAAGACGGGCTACTCCGCCGCTCCCGTCCGTGATCTGCCGGAGCCGGCCGCGACGGGGGACGCGACCGGCTCCGGCGCCACGCCCGACGAGGATCCCGAGCTGGTGTCCCTGCGGCAGCGGCTCGTGGTCTCGGCGCTCCTCGCGGCCCCGGTCCTGGTGCTGTCGATGGTTCCCGCGAGGCAGTTCGACAACTGGCAGTGGCTCGCGCTCACGCTCGCCGCTCCCGTCGCGGTGTGGGGCGCCTGGCCGTTCCACCGTGCCGCGCTGGTCAACGCGCGCCACGGCGCCGCGACGATGGACACGTTGATCTCGATCGGCGTCACCGCCGCGTTCGCCTGGTCCGTCTATGCGTTGTTCTGGGGTCACGCCAGCGTGACCGGCATGACGATGGAGCTCACCTGGTTCGCCCAGGGGTCCGGGGCCGACGAGATCTACCTGGAGGTGGCCAGCGCGGTCACCGTCTTCATCCTGCTCGGTCGCTATCTCGAGCAGCGCGCCAAGCGGGACTCCGGCGCCGCCCTCCGCGCGCTCCTCTCGCTGGGCGCCAAGCGGGTCACTGTGCTCCGTGGCGACCGAGAGGTCGAGGTCCCCGTCTCCGAGCTCGGGGTCGGCGACACGTTCGTGGTGCGACCGGGCGAGAAGGTCGCCGCCGACGGTGAGGTCGTCTCGGGCAGCGCGTCGATCGACGCCGCGATGCTGACCGGCGAGAGCGTCCCGGTGGACGTCACAGCCGGTGACCGTGTCGTGGGCGGAACGGTCGCCGCCGGCGGCCGGCTCGTCGTCCGCGCCACGGCCGTCGGCGAGCGCACGCAGCTCGCCCAGATGGCACGCCTGGTGGAGAACGCTCAGAGCGGCAAGGCGCCGGTCCAGCGCCTCGCGGACCGCATCTCCGCCGTCTTCGTGCCGGTCGTCATCGTGATCGCCCTCGGCACGCTCGCCGGGTGGTTGCTGGCGGGCGGGACGCCCACGGAGGCGTTCACCGCGGCGGTCGCGGTCCTCATCATCGCCTGCCCCTGCGCTCTCGGGCTCGCGACGCCGACGGCGCTCCTGGCCGGGACCGGCCGCGGGGCGCAGATGGGCATCCTCGTCAAGGGCCCGGAGATCCTCGAGTCCACCCGCCGGGTCGACACCGTCGTGCTCGACAAGACCGGCACGGTGACCGAGGGAGCGATGCACGTCGTCGGCGTGGAGACCGTCGCCGGCACCGACGCCGGCGAGCTCCTGCGGCTCGCCGGTGCGGTCGAGGCGGCGTCGGAGCACCCCCTGGCCCGTGCGGTGACGACGGCGGCCCGCGAGGCGGGGGACCTGCCCGAGGTGCACGAGTTCGTCACCACGACTGGACTCGGGGTCGGCGGCGTGGTCGAGGACCGCAAGGTTCTCGTCGGACGCCTCCCGTGGCTCCTCGAGCAGGGATCGAGCCTTCCTGACGGCCTGCCGGACACTGGTCCTGCGACCACGCCGGTCCACGTGGCGGTCGACGGCGAGGTTCGTGGGATCGTCGCGGTGGCGGACCGGGTCAAGCCGACGTCGGCCGAGGCCGTACGCCGGCTGCGCGCGCTCGGCCTCGAGCCAGTCCTCCTCACCGGCGACCGACGCTCGGTCGCCGAGGACGTGGCGCGCGAGGTCGGCATCACCGAGGTCGTCGCCGAGGTGCTGCCGGAGGACAAGGCCGCGGCCGTCGCCGACCTGCAGGCCCGCGGGCGTACGGTCGCGATGGTCGGTGACGGGGTCAACGACGCACCGGCCCTCGCCGTCGCCGATCTCGGGATCGCCATGGGCACCGGCACCGACGTGGCGATCGAGGCGTCGGACCTGACCCTCGTCCGCGGCGACCTGCGTCTCGCTCCCCGGGCCATCGAGCTGTCGCGCCGTACGCTGCGCACCATCAAGCAGAACCTCGGATGGGCGTTCGGCTACAACGTGGCGGCGATCCCGCTCGCGGCGGCCGGCTTCCTCAACCCGCTGATCGCCGGCGCCGCGATGGCCGCGAGCTCGGTGCTCGTCGTCACGAACTCGCTGCGGCTGCGCAACCTCTGACCCGTCCCGCGCCGCGCCTCGCTCACGCCAGGGCGAAGGTCTTGCGGTACTCCCCCGGCGTCACCCCGACGAGCCGCCGGAAGTGGTGACGCAGCAGCGTGCCGGACGAGAAGCCGCAGCGGTGCGCGACGTGGTCGATGTCGAGGTCGGTCGACTCCAGGAGAGTGCGGGCCCGGAGGATCCGCTGCTGAGCCAGCCACTGGATCGGCGTCGTCCCCGTCTCTGCGGTGAAGCGACGAGCGAACGTCCGCGGCGACATCCCGGCGAGCTCCGCCAGGCGCGAGACCGGCTGCTGCTCCTCCAGGTGTTCGACCATCCAGTCGAGCACCTCGGCGAACATGTCGTCGCTGCACTCGGGCACGGGATGGTCGATGAACTGCCGCTGACCACCGTCGCGCTGCGGCGCCACCACCATGCGGCGCGCGATCGCGTTGGCGGCCTCGCTCCCGATCTCCCGGCGCACGAGGTGGAGGGCGGCGTCGATCCCGGCCGCCGTACCGGCGCTCGTGACGATGTCACCGTCGTCGACGAAGAGGACGTCCTCGTTGACCTCCGCGACCGGGAACATCGTGCGGAGCAGGGCGGCATGGCGCCAGTGGGTCGTGCACGGGCGCCCGTCGAGCAGCCCCGCCTCCGCGAGGATGAACGCGCCGCTGCAGAGACTGAGCATCGTGGCTCCGGAGGCGTGAGCGGCGCGCAGAGCGGACAGGATCGCCTCGTCCAGCGGCGCGAGCGCCTCGCCGGTCCGTCGCCACGACGGGACGACGGCGACGAGATCGGCCCCCAGCAGCCCGTCGAGACCGTGGTCGGGGACGATCGACCCGCCGACCGAGAGGCGGACGGGAACTCCTGCCTCCGGGCCGCAGATCCGGAAGTCGAACGGCGGGACGCCATCCTCGGTCCGGTCGATCCCGAAGACCTCGCACACCACCCCCAGCTCGAAGGCGGTGACGTCGTCGGTGACCAAGGCAGCGACCGTACGGATCATGGAGTCGACGCTACGTGGCAGGATCTGTGCGGTCAACGACTTTTACACACCTTCTGTCTCGATCTGTACGAGCGCATGGTTGTTGCCATGAGGCATTCACGAAAGCATCTGATCACGACCAGCCCACGCTTCCCGGCGTTCCGCGTCGGCAACGGCAACCGCGACGCGCAGCGCCTGCGGTCGGAGCTCCAGGCGATCGCGACCCACAGCCAGCCCAAGGACTGAGGCGAGGCGACGCGCACCGAGACCGATCAGCGGAGGCGGGAGCCCCACACTGGTCGACCCGGACAAGGGTCCTTGCTAGCCTTTCCGCACGCTGTGCGAGAGAACGAGGAGGTGCTACCCGTGAACGCAATGACGTGGGTGCTCCTCGGTGAGGTCACAGCCGGGCGATAGGTCGTCCGGGAGCGCCGTTCAAGCACTCCCGAAAGGCACGACCATGCGCATCACCTCCGAAGAGCGCCTCGACGACGGCGTCCTCGAACGAGAGTTCACCCTCGGCGGCATCCCCGGCATGCTGTGGACCCCCACGTCCTCGCCAGCGCCGGTGCTCCTCATGGGCCACCCTGGCGGGCTTCGAACGATGTACCCGCGGCTGGTGGGGCGAGCGAGACACTCCGCAGCGAACGGCTTCGCCGCGGCCACGATCGAGCTGCCAGGGGCCGGCGGTCGACCTCCGTCGGCCGACGCCGAGCAGGCCCGCGCCGACCTGCGGCGAGCGGTGCTGGCCGGCGAGCCCGTCGACGAGATCGTCGACAGGCTGGTCCTTCCCCTGGTCGAGAACGCCGTCCCCGAGTGGCAGACGCTCCTGGACGACCTCCTCGCGCTGCCAGGGATCAGCGGCCCGGTCGGTTACTCGGGCGGGGTGACCGCCCTCGGGATCAGGCTGGCGCTGGTCGAGCCACGCATCGCGGCGCTAGGGCTGTTCGCCGGAACCTTCGTGCCGCGCGTCATGTTCGACGAGGCCCGTCAGATCACCGTGCCGCTGCACGTCCTGCTGCAGTGGGACGACGAAGGGAATGACCGGCAGCGGGCACTGGACCTCTTCGATGCCTTCGGCTCCCAGGAGAAGACGCTGCAAGCCAACATGGGCGGGCACACCGGGGTTCCGCCGTTCGCGGCGGACGACGCGGCCAGGTTCTTCGCCCGGCACCTGAGGTGACGCCACGTTCTCAGACCGGAGAGGCGACGCACCCCCAGACTCCCGTGCCACGATCGGGGGCATGACCACCCTCATCGGCATCACGGGAGCGACCGGCCGCGTCGGTCGGGCGGCCGCACGCCACCTCGCCGACGGCGGGTATGCCACGCGGCTGATCGTCCGCGATCCGGCACGCACGCCGACTCTGCCCCGGTCGGAGGTCGCGGTCGCCTCGTACGACGACGCGCACGCATGCCGGGCGGCGTACGAAGGACTCGACACCCTCTTTCTGGTCTCGGCGACAGAGTCGGCCGACCGCGTCGCCCAGCACCGTACGGCGGTCGACGCGGCGGTCGCTGCGGGCGTACGCCAGCTGGTCTACCTGTCGTTCGTCGGGGCGGGTCCGGACGCAGGGTTCCTCCTCGCCCGCGACCACGGCGCGACCGAGGAGCTGATCGCCGCCGCTCCGGTGGAGTGGACGTTCCTGCGCGACAACCTCTACACCGAGGCGATCCAGACGATGTTCGGCGACGACGGCGTGATCCGCGGGCCCGCCGGTCGCGGCAGGGTCGCCTCCGTCTCCCAGGCCGACGTGGCGGCGGTGGTCGCACACGTGCTCGAGGACCCCACAGCGCACACGGGCAGGACGTACGAGCTCACCGGGCCCGAGGCCCTGACGCTCGACGAGATCGCGGCGCTCCTCACCACGGCGACCGGCAGACCTCACCGGTACGTCGCCGAGACGGTGCAGGAGGCGTTCGCCAGCCGGGCACGGTACGAGGCACCGCGCTGGCTGGTCGAGGCGTGGGTCAGCACCTACACCGCCGTCGCCGACGGCGAGCTGGAGCACGTGAGCGACGACGTTCCCGCGCTGCTGGGGCGCCCCGCGACCACGGTGGCGGAGGTGTTCAGCGGCCGCCGGACGTGACCGCGTCGAGCACGCGGAGCGCGTTGCCGCCCGCGAGCGCCGCCATGTCGTCGGCACTCCACCCCCGGGTTGCGAGCGCCTCGAGGACGCGCGGGTAGGTCGAGACGTCCTCCAGACCGACGGGGAACCGCACGAAGCCGTCATAGTCACCGCCCAGCCCGACGTGCTCGACGCCCATCACCTCACGAGCGTGCTCGATGTGGTCCACGACGTCTTGGACGGTGACCCGAGGCTCGGGGCCGACCTCGCCGCCGTGACGCCAGCGCGCCCAGCTCTCGCTGAGGAAACTCGGCACGAAGGCCACCATCAGCACGCCCCCGTTGTCACGCAGGCGGAGCAGCACGTCGTCCGGCACGTTGCGAGGGTGGTCGGTCACCGCGCGGCAGCTGGAGTGGCTGAAGATCACCGGCGCCGCCGTGACGTCGAGGGCGTCGTGCATGGTCGTCGTCGCCACGTGGGACAGGTCGACGAGCATCCCGAGCCTGTTCATCTCCCGAACCACGTCGCGACCGAGGTCGGTGAGACCGCCGTGGACCGGCTCGTCGGTCGCGGAGTCGGCCCACGCCGTGTTGACGTTGTGCGTGAGGGTCATGTAGGCGACGCCGAGCCGCGAGAGCACCCGCAGCACGGCGAGCGAGTCGTCGATGCTGTGACCGCCCTCGGCGCCCAGCAGGGAGGCCACCTTGCCGTCGGCCCACACCGCCCGGACGTCGTCGCCCGTCCGTGCGAGCGCGAGGTCGTCCGGGTAGGCCGCCACCAGCCGGTGGACGAAGTCGATCTGCTCGAGGGTCGCCTCGACCGCGTCGGCACCCGCGAGCGACGACGGCACTAACACCGACCAGAACTGGGCGCCGACCCCGCCACGGCGCAGGCGCGGGACGTCGGTGTGGAAGCGCCCGTGCGGAGCGACCTCTCCCAGGCCGTCCGTCGCGTACGCCGCCTCGACCCGCGACTCCCACGCGAGGTCGTTGTGGCCGTCGAAGACCAGCGCCTTCTCCAGCGCCGAGCGCACCGTCGGGTCGCCGGTCACCGCGAGCCGGGCTGCGGGATGGGGTGAGGAGGACGCCGCTGGATTCACCGGGCAACCCTGGCACGCCAGGAGCTGGTCGCGCACGGACCCGTCGTGGAGCGTGTCACGCGACGGGTCCGCACGCGAGCTATCAGGACCCCGAAAGCGCCCTGTCGATCTCCCGGAGGAAGTCCTCGAGGTCCTTCGGCGTCCGCGAGGTGATCAAGGTCGGCGTCCGGCTGTCGTCGACCACCGCGGCGTCGTCGACCCACTGGCCTCCGGCGTTGCGGATGTCGGTCTGCAGCGAGGCGTACGACGTGAGCCGTCGGCCGTCGACGACGCCGGCCTCGACCAGCGCCCACGGACCGTGACAGATCGCGGCGATCGGACGGCCGTTGCTCTCGAACGCCGTCACGACCCCGACCGCGTCCTCGTCGAGGCGGAGCTGGTCGGCGTTGATGGTGCCGCCCGGGAGCAGCAACAGGTCGTACGCCGACGGGTCCACCTGCGAGATCGTCGTCGTGGGAGTGACCGACTTGCCGGGGTCCTTGTCGCCGACCAGGGTCTCGATCGGGTCGTCCTCCACCGCGGCGACATCGACCTCGGCCCCGTGCTCACGCAGGTGGTCGACGGGCACCACGAGCTCGTCCTGCTCGACGCCGTAGTTGCTGACCAGGGCCAGGACTCGGCGTCCGCTGAGGTCGGGCTTGGACATCAGATGTCTCCTCTCGACTAGCGGAAGGTTGCCTCCGCCAGGTACCCACGTGGGGAGCCGTCACACCTTCGCCCCGCCGGATGCGACCTACGCTCGACCCATGACGTCATCGATGGAGGAGACGGCGCGGGCCGCGCGCCGCGCCGTCACCCGGGAGGACGCGGGGCGGGTGCTGCCGCGGATCGCCCACCTCCTCGCGCCGTACAAGCGCAAGATGCTGCTCGTCGGCCTCGCCGTCGTCGCCGGCGCCGTGCTGGCATCGCTCGCGCCGTTCCTGACCAAGGCGGTGTTCGACGACGCCTTGTTCCCGCCCGGTGGTGGTGGCCCCGACCTCGGGCTCCTCGGGTGGCTGGTCGCCGGGCTGTGCGCGATCCCGGTCGTCACCTCGCTGATCGCGATCGGCCAGAACTATCTGACGTCGACGATCGGGAACTCCGCGATGGCGGACCTGCGCGGACGACTGTTCGCGCACCTGCAGACGATGGAGCTCGGCTTCTTCACCGCGACGAAGACCGGGGCGATCCAGTCGCGCCTGGCCAACGACGTCAGCGGCGTACGGACGGTGCTGACCGACACCGCGACCACCATCCTCCAGAACGCCGTCACGGTCCTCTCGGCCTTCGTCGCGATGGTGATCCTGTCCTGGCAGCTCACGATCATCACGCTGATCCTGATGCCGGTGTTCGTCGTCATCCAGGTGCGGGTCGGCCGGCGGCGCCAACGGCTCGCCCGCAAGACCCAGGAGTCGCTGTCGGAGATGACCGCGATCACCGAGGAGGCGCTGTCGGTCTCCGGGATCCTCCTCGCCAAGGTGTTCAACCGCGCCGAGAGCGAGACGCTGCGCTACCGCGACGAGAACCACCGCCAGACCCACCTCCAGGTCAGGGCCGCGATGACGGGCCGGACGTTCTTCGCGATGGTCCAGACGTTCTTCGCGATCACACCGGCCCTGATCTATCTCGTCTCGGGCCTGATGCTGACCGGGCGGCTGGACTCCTCCGGCGCCGCGCTGACGGCGGGCACCCTCGTCGCGTTCACCACGCTGCAAGCCCGGCTGCAGATGCCCCTGATCCAGCTCATGCGCGTCACCCTCGACGTCCAGACGTCGCTCGCGCTGTTCCGACGGATCTTCGAGTACCTCGACCTGGAGCCGGCGATCGTCGAGCGGCCCGACGCCCGGCCGCTTCCCGACACCGGAGAGGGAGGACGCGTCGAGTTCCGCGGCGTGTGGTTCCGCTACCCGCCACCGCGGCTCGTGGGCATCCAGCAGCCCCGCGGCACCGACGACCAGGACCCCGTGACGGAGGAGCGCTGGACGTTGCAGGACGTCTCGCTGACGGTCGAGCCGGGTCAGCTCGCGGCCATCGTGGGGCCGTCGGGATCGGGCAAGACCACCATGACGTACCTCGTACCCCGCTTCTACGACGTGACCGACGGTGCCGTCCTCATCGACGGCGTCGACGTCCGCGACGCGACCGAGCACTCGCTGGCGACCACGGCCGGGATGGTGACGCAGGAGCCGTACCTCTTCCACGGCACCGTCTACGACAACATCGCGTACGCCAAGGAGGGCGCGACGCCGGAGGAGGTCGAGCAGGCTGCGCGCGACGCCAACATCCACGACCGGATCATGAGCTTCGCCGAGGGCTACCAGACGGTGACCGGTGAGCGCGGCTACCGGCTGTCAGGGGGCGAGAAGCAGCGGATCGCGATCGCGCGAGTGTTCCTGATGAACCCCCGGGTCCTCATCCTCGACGAGGCGACGTCGGCGCTCGACACCGAGACCGAGCGCCTCGTCCAGGACGCTCTCGAGCGCGCGACCGTCGGGCGCACCACGATCGCGATCGCGCACCGGTTGTCGACGATCCAGAACGCCGACGTCATCTTCGGGCTCGAGGAGGGCCGGCTGGTGGAGCAGGGCACACACGCCGAGCTGCTCGCCGAGGGCGGGCTGTACTCGCGGCTCTACGTCGAGCAGTTCGGCGGCGGCGAGATCGAGGGCCGCTTCCGCGACGGTGTCGTGTTCCGCGACGGCGCGGTGTTCCACGACCGTGAGGACCACGTCCGCGCCGACGTCCCGCTCTGACCTGCCTCGCGTCTGGCTACTGCTGGATCACCGAGAGCACGTTGCCCGCGGGGTCGGTGAACCACGCGATGAGCGGTCCTCCTCCACGGAAGATGCCCGTGGCATCGGTGGCCATGGGCGTGCCCTCGTACCTCTCGAACGACACACCGCGCCCGGCGAGGGTGTCCACGGCCGTCTCGATGTCGGGCACCGGGAAGTTCAGGACGGTGAACGACGCCGGCTGGTGCTGGTCGCCCTTGGGGTAGACGAGCGTGTCGCGGCCGCCCGCGAGGTGCAGCGTCAGCATCCCGTCCTGCTCCTCCACGTCGAGGCCGAGCGTGTCGGAGTAGAAGGCCTGCGCAGCCGCGGTGTCGTCGACCGAGAAGCCGCTGAAGGCCGGTGAGTCGGCAAGCATGGTCGCCCTCCTTGCGGGGTCACGTCCGGACCCCTCCCGGTGCTGACCGGCTCAGCGTGCGGAACTCACCGGCACGGCTTGAGCGGACGGGTCGCCGGACCCTCGATGACCGAGCCGTCCTCGGCGAACCGCGACCCGTGCAGGGGGCAGTCCCAGGACCGCTCGGCGTCGTTCCACTCCACGATCCCGCCGAGGTGGGTGCAGACCGCCGAGACCGGCGCGCCGTTACCGGAGTCCGCGCAGGGCGGCACCCCGCCGACCGACGGCGGGGCGCCGTCGCGCGTCACCGCGGCCGAGACCCATCCCTTGCCCATCTCCACACCGACCGACGCGTTGAGCTCAGCCGCCTTCGCCGCATCACGCAGCGCGGGACGGCGCCAGGAGCTGACAGCGTCGCGCCACGAGGGCGTCTCGCCCAAGAGGTCACCGGCGAGGGCGAGGCCCGCGGCCGCACCCATCGCCAACCCCCACTTGTTGAAGCCGGTCGCGACGTGGACCGCCCCGCGGTTCGGCAGCAGCTTGCCGACGTAGGGCAGACCGGAGGCGGGCGCGTAGTCCTGCGCCGACCACGTGGCCAGCGGGTCCCCCACGCCGAAGGTGCTCTGGGACCAGGCGACGAGGTCGTCGACCTTCTGCGCCTCGGACCGGGCGCGCCCGGTGGTGTGCCCGTTGCCGCCGACGACGAGCACCGACTCGTCGGGCGTCGACGTCCGCAGGGAGCGGGTCGGAGTGTCGATCGACAGGTGCATCGCGTCCACCGCGGGACCGTCGGTGCGGAAGGCGGCGGCGTACGACCGCTCCGGGGAGAGGCGGGCGAAGAAGCCGCCACGGTCGAGGATCGGTATCCCGGTGGCGAGGACGACGTGGCGCGCGTCGACCGTCGCGTGCTCGGTCCGGACCCGGGGCCTCTCACCGCCGTCCACGCGAAGGACACGGGTCTGCTCGAAGAGCCGCGCCCCCGCCTCGACGGCGTCGGCCATGATGCGGTCGGTGACCGCGACGGCGTCGATCTGCCCCTGCCCGGCGAGCCGGATCGCGCCTCGCACCTCGTACGGCAGCTCGAGGCTGTCCTCCCACACCACCGGCAGTCCTGCCTCCACGCACGCCTCGTGCTCGCGCCGCAGCTGGCTCTCGCCGTGCGCGGTCGTCGCGTACGTCACCGCGTCGCGGACGTCGTACGGCAGACCGCTGCTCTGGCAGAACGCTCGGATCCACTCCTGGCCGGAGCGGTTGGCCTCGACGTAGCCCCGGAGGCGCTCGGGGTGGTGCCGCTGGAGCGTCGAGAGGCGCGAGCCCTGGAGGAGGCTCACCTTGCCGGTCGTACCCCCTGTCGTCCCGGCAGCGACGGTGCGCCCTTCGAGCACGACGACCGAGGTTCCGGCGCGAGCGAGCGCGAGCGCGGTCGTGGCCCCGACCAGGCCCGCGCCCACGACGACGACGTCGCACGAGAGGTCCTCGCTCAGCGGGGAGTAGGTCGGGCGGTCAGGGTTCTGGTCGTACCACCAGGAGTGCATCGGGTTCGTTCCTTCCGTCGGGCTCACCGGTACCCAGCCTCGCGCAGGACACGCGGGGTTTCAGACCGCCCTCCAGGGGTACCGCCGGGGGGCCGTCTACCGGATCCGAGAGGGAGTTCACGTGGCCACGACCGAGTACGACGCGGTCGTCGTCGGGGCCGGGCCGAACGGTCTCGTGGCGGCGAACCTCCTCGCCGACGCGGGACTCGACGTGGTCGTCCTCGAGGCGCAGCCGGAGGTGGGTGGAGCCGTGCGCAGCGCGCGCGACGTGCACCCCGACTACGAGCACGACACGTTCAGCTCGTTCTATCCCCTCGCGGCGGCGTCGGGCGCGATCGGCGGGCTCGGCCTCGAGAGGCACGGTCTGGAGTGGAGCCACGCGCCCGCCGTCCTCGGGCACCCGCTCCCTGACGGCTCGTGGGCGATGCTGCACCGTGACGTCGACGCGACCGCCCGGTCCCTCGAGGCGCTCGGCTCCGGCGACGGCGACCGCTGGCGCGCCTGGGTCGACGATTGGCGTCACGTCGGCGACGCGATGGTCGACGCCCTGACGACGCCGTTCCCGCCGCTGCGTGCCGGGGCCAGGACGTTGTGGGCGCTGCGCTCGGTCGGAGGGATCGACTACGTACGCCGTCTGCTGGAGCCCGCGGCCGCCCTCGGCAGCGACGGCTTCGAGGGTCCAGGCGCGGGCCTGCTGATCGCCGGCAACGCCGCGCACGCCGACATCCCCGCCGACGCCGCCGGCTCGGGGTTGATGGGTCTCCTCATGACGATGCTGGGGCAGACCGTCGGGTTCCCGGTGCCTCGGGGTGGGGCCGGCCGGCTCTCGGCGGCGCTGGCACGGCGGTTCGCCTCCCTGGGGGGCGACATCCGTACCTCGTCGCGCGTCGACCGTGTCCTGCTCCGCGACGGACGAGCGGTCGGCGTCCGGGTCGCGGACGGCGAGGTCGTCACCGCCCGACGTGCGGTCGTGGCCGACGTCGTGGCCTCGTCGCTGTACGGCGGCCTCGTCAGTCCCGAGGACCTTCCGGCCCGCACCGCTCGGGCCATGGAGCGTTTCCAGATCGACCCCTCGACGATCAAGGTCGACTGGGCGCTCGACGGCCCGGTGCCCTGGTCGTCGCCGCCGGACGCCCCTCCCGGCACGGTCCATCTCGCCGACTCCGTGAGCGAGATCGCCGAGGCGACCGCGCAGATCAACGCGCACACCGTGCCCGGCGAGCCGTTCGTCCTCGTCGGCCAGATGACCACCGCCGACCCGACCCGCTCCCCGGCGGGGACCGAGGCCCTCTGGGCTTACGCGCACGTGCCCCAGGACGTCCGGCACGACGCCGGCGGTGACCGCATCACGGGTCGCTGGGACCGCGACGAGGTCGAGCGCTTCGCCGATCGGATGCAACGCCGGCTCGAGGCCCATGCCCCGGACCTCGCGAGCCGGATCGTCGCTCGACGGGTCCTCGGTCCGCGCGAGCTCGAGGCTCGGGACGCGAACCTCGTCGGCGGTGCCGTCAACGGCGGCACCTCCGCGATCCACCAGCAGCTGATCTTCCGACCCGTCCCCGGCAACGGTCGCGCGACGACCCCGGTGCCCGGCCTGTTCCTGGCGTCGGCGTCGGCCCATCCCGGCGGCGGTGTGCACGGAGCCCCCGGGGCGAACGCGGCCCGCGCCGTGCTCGCCGAACCTGCCCTGCTCCGCCGCGCGCGTCCGCTCGTCGCCCGTCTGCGCCGCGGAGATGTCCCCACCCTTCGAGAAGGAGCACCTGATGACCGTCGTCTCACGTGAGATC
>NZ_JARBCJ010000058.1:0-17199 GCF_028803055.1 Mumia sp. | reverse complement strand
CCCGATGCATGACGAGTTCCCGGACGGCTTCGACTGCGAGGGCTGCTACCTCAACAGCGTGAACACCTGGGCCGACGGCCACCCCGAGATCTTCGGCGGCAAGGGGCACGAGGGCATCGCCGCCACGGAGGCGGCGATCGAGGAGATCACGGGGCTCGAGATCAGCTATCACGTGCTGGTCAACATGAAGGGCTTCGCCTCCCTCGTCGACGCCGTCGGTGGGGTGAAGGTCCGGGTCCGCGAGCGCACCGCCATCGGCGGCATCGGCTCGCCGATCACCGGCTGGATACGCAAGGGCAGGCAGGTCCTCGACGGCAAGCAGGCGCTCTGGTACGCCCGCAGCCGCGTGCAGAACTCCGACTACTCACGGATGGCACGGCAGAAGTGCCTGATGAACGCGATGCTCCAGCAGCTCGACCCCAACACGGTGCTGCTCAAGGCGACGGGCATCGCCGAGTCGAGCAAGCGGATGCTCAGCACCGACATCCCCGCCGGTGAGCTCGACACCTTCGTCGACCTCGCGCTCAAGGCGCGGGGTGCGAAGATCTCGACGGTCTCTCTGGTGCCGCCCCAGGTCGACACGGGTGATCCGGACTTCGGCAAGATCCGGAAGATGGTGTCGAAGGCGGTGAAGCGCTCCGAGGACGGGGCCGGCGAGTCCGGCGGCGGCTCCGCCACCAAGGCCGGGTCGTCCGGTCGCCCAGCGGTGACGAAGACCGGGGGCGACCCTGCTGCCGAGCGAGCGGCCCGGGCGAACCAGGCCGAGGACCTGGCGGACGCCTGCTGACGATCACGCGTCGGTCGGCCCGGTGGCCTGCGTGCCTGTCAGCCGACGGTGACCCGCTCGGTCTCGGCGATCGCCGCGATGCGGTCGGCGTCGGACTCCGGCGAGCGCGAGCGAACGAGCACCAGCGAGCCCTTGGCGTGAAGGGCCCCGAGGATCGCGGGCATCAACGCCGCGGTGTCGCGGTCTCCCACCAGCAGCACGCGGGCGCCGTCGGGGTAGCGGTCGGCGGAGTCGGCGACCAGGTCGGCGTGCGTGACGATGCCGTCGGCGTCGCGAACCGCGACGGAGGAGCTGCGCGGCGGGTAGTACGCAGTGAACCGGTCGCCGTGCCCGCCCACGTCAGCGTTGTAGTCGATCACCCCTGGCGGCAGCGGTGACGTGAAACGGCCCCCGAGAGGACGCAGCGACAGCGCGACGATGTCGTCGGCGTCGCCGGCCACCTCGAGCGTCGCCGGGTCGACGACCACGACGGGGTGGCCGGGCTCGAGGCTGACCGCAGACCCGACCACCCAGACCGCGAGCAGCCACACGACGGTCTCCCAGTGGATCGGGAGGAGCACCCCGACGGTGCTCTCGTCGTCGGCACCCAGGGTGTCCTGCAGCATGTTCGCCGTCTTGGCCACCCAGTTCATCGTGGTCGTCAGGCTCAGCTCGGTGCGCTCACCGGTCTCGAGGTCGTAGAACGTCACCACGGGCCGTGACGGATCGGCTCGAGCGGCACTCGTGAGGAGGTCGGCGATGGTCACGCAGCCACCTTAACGGCCCGCGGTGAGCGTGGTCCTCACCTCGACCTCGACCTCCAGACGGTACGCGGCGGCACCGATGCGCAGGCGCTCGGCGACACGTCCGGCCTCGACCATGGCGGCCGCGCCGCCACCGAGGGGCGTCACGTGGAAGGTGCCCTCGGCGTGCGTGACGGCGACAAGGTCCTCGTCGGGGGCCGCGAGCTCGTGGACGCGGTCGGCCGCGCCGTCGCCGGCGGGGGAGAAGCCCGCGGGCCGACTCTCGGTCAGCACCGCCTCGACCGCGTCACGGGCGCCCAGGCCGAAAAGGTCCTCGTCCTCGGGGCGAAGGAGGTCGCGCGCCCCGGTGCCGGCCGTCGTCCAGTGGTCCCCGACCCAGTGACGCGGGAGGCCGCGGACGACCACGAACGGGGTGTTGCTCGTCTTCCCGGCGACCAGCTCCGCCGCGCCGGCGATCTCGTCGGCGACCGCGGGCTCGGTCACGTGCAGGGCGTTGCCGTAGGAGTCCTGCGTACCCGACAGCGAGTTCATCACCTTCAGACCCGCGCTCCCGATCGCGATGTCGGTCTGCCCGCGCCGCCAGGCCCGGCCCGCGGTGTCGGAGAGCACCAGGCCGATCTCCACCCCTGCCCGCCGCCGGAGCGCCCGCCAGAGGTCGTACGCCGTCGCGTCGGGGTCGTCCGGCAGTGTCAGGACCGTGCCCGGCGTGGTGTTGCTGGCGTCGACGCCGGCCGCGGCCATCGTGAGGCCCGCGCGGTTGCGCACGATGCGGGTCGAACCGCGGCGCGCGACCACGCGGACGGTCTCGCGCTCGATCACGGTCTCGCGGTCCCCGGTCGTCACGAGGCCGAGTGCCTTGCTGACGACCTTGCTCGTCACCACGACGACGTCACCGTCGCGGAGCGGCTCGTCGAGACGGCCGAGGAGGAGGTCGACGAGGTCGTCGCCCGGCCGCACCTCGCGCACGCCGGTGACCGGCCACAGCGTGAGGCTCATCGGGCGACGCCGACCTCACGTGCGAGAGCGAGCGCGTCGGCGGCGAGCGTGCGGGTGGTCTCGGCGTCGGACATGTAGAGCGGCACCGCGCGGGCGACGAGGCCTGCCTCCTCGAGCGGGCCGAGCTGGTCGGCGTCACCGGTGTCGACGAGCCAGCCGTCGAGCACGCCACCGGTCTTACGGGCGCCGTAGCGGACCCCCACGGCGCCGGCGCTCACACCGACGCCGAGCGCGGTGAGCAGCTGGTCGGCCATGCCTCGCACCGCACCGCCGGCGATGATGGGGGAGATGCCGATCACGGGGGCACGGGTGGTCCGGAGCGCGTCCGAGACACCGGCCACGGCGAGGATCGGCCCCACCGACACGACGGGGTTCGACGGCGGGACAAGGACCACGTCGGCGTCCATGACCGCCTCGATCACACCGGGGGCCGGCTTGGCCTCCTCGATGCCGATCATGACGACGTCGTGGGCGGGTACGGCGGCTCGGAGGCGCACCCAGTACTCCTGGAAGTGGATCGCGCGGCGCTGACCCTCGTTCTCGACGACGACGTGGGTCTCCACCCGGTCGTCGGTCATGGGGAGCAGCGTGACACCGGGTTGCCACCGCACGCAGAGCGCGCGGGTGACGTCGCTGAGCGGGTAGCCCGCCTGCAGCATCTGCGTACGCACGAGGTGGGTGGCGACGTCACGGTCGCCGAGCCCGAACCAGGTGGGTTGCGCGCCGTACGCGGCGAGCTCCTCCTTGACGCTCCAGGTCTCGTCGGACCGGCCCCAGCGGCGCTCCTCGTCGATCCCGCCGCCGAGGGTGTACATCAGCGTGTCGAGGTCGGGGCAGACCTTCAGTCCGAAGAGCCACAGGTCGTCGGCGGTGTTGCCGACGACGGTGACCTCGGCCTCGTCGCCTACCTCGTCGAGCAGGCCGCGGACGAACGCGGCGCCGCCGATACCTCCGGACAGAACGGTGATCATCATGCGGACATTCTCCCTGTCCGGTCCTGATCCGACGCACTCCCGGCCGGACGAATGGACTGTCTCGTGCGTAGGGTAGGTCCGTTCGTTGGGCCAGGGCACGACCCTGCGCCCGATCCAGGAGATGGGGATCTGTGTTCGACTCACTACGCAAGTACCGCGACATCTTCTCGTACGCGTTGCTGGGGATCGTTGCCGCGACGTTGCTGGCGCACTTCATCGCGCTGCTCGACGACCGCGGCTGGGGTTCCTGGGCGAACGCCGCCCTCAACCCGGGCCTCGTGCTGGTCACCGCCCTCGCCGTCGCGATCGCCGCACCGCGCAAGGACGACCTGAGCTCGGGAGCGCGCACGATCACGATCGCCGCGATCGCGGTGCTCGGGGTGAGCATCGCGCTCGGCCTGTGGGGGCTCATCAAGGCGCTCAGCGAGGACCTCTACCCCAACAAGGCGTCCTTCACGATCCTCGTGCTGGCGACACTGGCGCTCAACGGCCTCGTGATCTTCGCTGCCGTCACCCTTCTCCGCGAGCTGCCTGCTCCGGCGCGCGCGCCGAAGCACCAGCAGGCGTGGGGCGGCCAGCAGCAGGGGCCGTGGGGGCAGCCGCAGGGCGGCCAGCAGGGCTGGCCCGCGCAGCAGCAGCCGCAGCCTCAGCAGTGGGCCGACCAGGGTGGCTGGCCGCAGCAGGGCCTCCCGCAGCAGCAGAGCCCGCAGGCGCCTCAGCCGCAGCAGCAGAGCTGGCAGGGGTACGGAGCGGGCGCGGCAGGTGCCGCCGCCGCCGGCTACGGTGCGGCCGAGGCCGCGCAGCACTCGCCCTCGTGGGGCACCCCCTCGTACCAGGCGCCCGAGGCGCCCGCCCCCGAGGAGCCGGCCGAGCAGTCCACGGCGGTGTGGACCCCGCCGGCTGAGGAGCCCTCGACCGATCTACGGTCGCAGAGCCCGGGCCAGGAGCAGCCGGCCTCGGCGTGGGGGGCGCAGCCGCCCGAGCAGCAGCCGAACGCCGACTGGGGAAGCAGCGCACCGGACGCCGGATGGGGGCGTGACTCGCAGTGGTCGCCGCCCGAGCAGCCGATCCCGAGCACGTGGGCACAGCCGGCGACCGAGCAGCCGACGTGGCAGCCGCCCAGCGAGTACGGATCGACCTGGCCGCAGCCGCCGCAGCCGCCGCAGCCCGAGCAGCAGTCCTATACGCCGCCTGAGCAGCCTGCCCAGCCGACGTGGCAGGGCGAGGGTGGCGGATGGGGCAGCTCGTCCCCCTCGACGGGTTGGTCCGCTCCCACGACTGAGCCCGAGGGCGATCAGCCGGTCGCACGCCTCGGAAACGCCACGTTCGATGCTGTTCCCGAGAAGGACGCGACGTACGAGGCAGGGACGTCGACTGGCGAGTCGTCGGACAAGCCGACCGACGGCGAGGACGGTGGCGACGAGCCTCGTTCCTCGTCCTGGTGGACGCCCGGAAGCGGCTCCTGATCCATCTCGGAGCTTGACGAAGGCCCGTACCACGGATGGTGCGGGCCTTCGCATTAGCACTACTCGGCTTGACGGATGGGTATTGACAGGCTTGTAATTTCACTAGTGTCGTCCTCTTGGACGGCTCAGGTGCACGATCGGGACTCTCACGAGCGACGATCACGGTCCACGAGGGGTCGAGGACTGGCGCCGGGGCCGGGGGCGGTACGGACCACGGGGACTATCAGGGGCAGGAGGCGAGACTGATGGAGGACATCTTCCATGCAGACGCCGAGGAGATGGGCTGGCAGGATCGCGCCCTGTGTGCGCAGACCGATCCAGAGGCGTTCTTCCCGGAGAAGGGCGGCTCGACACGCGAGGCGAAGCGGGTCTGCCTGACCTGCGACGTGCGTGGCGAGTGCCTCGAGTACGCGCTGCAGAACGACGAACGGTTCGGGATCTGGGGCGGACTCTCCGAGCGCGAGCGTCGCAAGCTCAAGAAGCACGCGATCTAAGTCGCCGCGGGGCCGGTCCACGACCGGCCCGCGGACGACGCCCGGCGAGCGCCGTCGCGCCAGGGCTGGACCGGCCCGGTGAGCGCGCTGGCGTCATGGCTAGACTCGCCCACCTATGATCGAAGGCGTCGAAGAGGGCTTGGTTCCCTCCCGTGACTGGACCGCCTCGCCCCCCAGCGTCACCGCCGTCATCGTGTGCCGCAACGGCGCGCGGTGGCTCCCTCAGGTTCTCGACTCGCTGGCATCCCTGTCCCACCTCCCGACCGCGGTCGTCGCGGTCGACGTGGCCTCCACGGACGAGACGCGCGAGATCCTCGCCCGTTACCTGCACCCCGCATCGATCAGGACCGCCCCGGCCGGCACCGGCTTCGGTGACGCCGTCCGTGTCGCCCTCGACGGCGCCCAGCCGACCGAGTGGGTGTGGCTGCTCCACGACGACTCGTCGCCCGGCCCGGATGCTCTCGCCCACCTGCTCGACCAGGCGACCCAGTCCGAGCGCATCGGCATCGTCGGGCCGAAGCTCCGCGAGTGGCCGTCGCTCAAGCGCCTGCTCGAGGTCGGTGTGTCGATCACCGGCACCGGGTCACGCGAGACCGGACTCGAGCGCGGTGAGCCGGACCAGGGCCAGCACGACCGCCCACGCGACGTCCTCGCGGTCAGCACGGCCGGCATGCTCGTCCGCCGCCGCGTCCTCGACGACCTCGGCGGGTTCGACCCGAAGCTCCCCCTCTACTTCGACGACGTCGACCTCGGCTGGCGTGCCGCGCGGCGCGGCTACCGCGTCCGCGTGGTCCCGAAGTCGGTCTTCTTCCATGTGGAGGCGAGCGCGACCGGCGTACGCCGAGGCTCTCTCTCCCGGCGCCCACGGCGCGATGCGAGACGGGCGGCGACCTACACGTTGCTGGCCAACGCCAGCCGAGCCGGTTTCTGGTGGCAGTCGGTGCGGCTGCTCCTCGGCACCTTCTTGCGGGCGCTCGCGCTCCTCGTCGCCAAGGCTCCGCGCGAGGCCGTCGACGAGATCCTCGGAGTCCTGACGGTCTACACGCGCCCGACCACGATGATCTCGGCGCGCCGCCGTCGCAACGCCGCCGCGCGGGTCGACGAGAAGACCGTGCGCGAGACGCTGCTGCCGCCACCGCTGATGCCGTACCGCCACGGTCTCGACGCCGTGGGCGAGCTGGTCAACACGCTGGTCGGGCCCGCGCCCGAGATGACGGGGCGTCGCGCAGCGGTCGAGGCCCGCCCGGAGGACGAGGACGACGCGCTGCCCGTCAGCGGGTCCTTCCTGTCGCGCCACCCGTGGGCCGCAACGGTCCTGCTCCTCCTCCTCGTCTCGCTGGTCGCGGCACGGTCGGTGATCGGCCCTGGACTGCTGGCCGGCGGCGCGCTGCTGCCCGCACCGGACGGCACCGGCGACTGGTGGTCGTTCTTCGTCTCCGGCTCCCACGACGTCAGCATCGGCAGCGACGTGCCGGCTCCGGGCTACCTGGTCCCCCTCGCCCTCCTCGGCACCCTGCTCGGAGGCAACGCCGACCTCGCGGTCTCGATCGTCGTCCTCGCCGGCGCGGTCCTCGCCGCGCTCACCGCGCACCGCCTCGCCCGGAGGCTGTTCGTCTCACCGGGCGTGCGGTTGTGGTGGGGAGTGACGTACGGCGTGCTCGTCGCGACGTCCGGCGCGGTCGCCCAGGGCCGCATCGGGACGGTGGTCGCCCTGGCCGCCGTGCCGGCGATCGTGAACTCGGCCTACCTGCTGATGACCCGCCCCAAGGTCACCGACGGGCTCCGGCTCGGCCTGTGGCTCACGCTGGCGACCGCCTTCGCGCCGCTGGCCTACCTGCTGACCGCCGTGCCGCTGCTGCTCGCCGGTGCGCTGCTCCTGCGTCGCCGTGGGTGGCCGAGCATCAGCACCGCGCTCGTCCTGCCGTGGCTCCTGCTCGGCTCGTGGATGTGGCGACGAGCCCTCGACCCCGGCGCCTGGTGGTGGGAGGCGGGACGGGCCGACGCCCACGTGGGTCCGCTCGACCCTCCGACGTGGCAGCTCGCGCTCGGGCACGCCGGCGGTCCCGGCGCCGCGACCTACGCAACGGGCGCGCTGGTCGTCCTCGGCCTCCTCGCCCTTCTTCGTAGCGAGCGTCGCGGTCCCGTCCTCGTCGCGTGGGCCGCGGGCCTGTGGGGGCTGGCGTGGGCGAGCCTGGGGGCCGGGTCGCGCTTCACCGACGGCATCTCGACCGGCCCGGCCTGGGTCGGTGTCCCCGCGACGCTGTGGGTCGCCGCCCTCGCCGCCGCAGCGGGCATGGCGGCCGACGGGCTGAGCGACCGCTGGTCCGGCCGGCCGTTGCGCCGGCGGGTCCTCGCGGTCGGCACCGCGCTCGCGATCGCCGGACCGCTCCTCGCGACCGGGTGGTGGGTGGTACGCGGCGTCGACGACCCCCTCGAACGCGGTGCGGTCGACCAGGTCCCCGCGTATCTGGCGTCCCGGGCGAAGGACGGCGCCTCCACGCTCGTCCTGAGCGGGTCGCGCGAGGAAGGCGTGACCCAGCAGGTCTACTCCGGCGACGGGATGCGGCTCGGTGACGAGGCGGTGCTGCCGGGACCGGAGGCCTTCGGTCCCCTCGACGCCGACGTGCGACAGCTCTTGTCCAACCCGTCGACCGGTGTGCTCGAGCGGCTCGGCGCGTACGGCATCGAGGCGATCTACGTCCCCGCGCCGGCCGATCCCGACCTCGTCGACGCACTCGAGGTCGCACCAGGGCTCGAGCCCTCCGGAGGGCCCGAGGGCTCACGGGTCTGGACCTTCACGACGACGGGGGAGCCGCGGGCCCTCCCGGACTCCGCCACCCGTCCGCTGATCGCGTGGGTCCAGCTGGGTCTTCTCGTCGTCGTCGTCATCGCGGCGGCGCCGGGACGGACGAGGGAGGTGCGATGAGCCCGCGGAAGTCCAAGCGCAAGGCCGGCGGCCGCCGCGTCAAGGACCAGGTCGTCGAGACCACCTCGGCGGCACTCGCCCTCGGTGCACAGTCGGGACGGCTGGTGATCGGGGCGATCGTCGTCGCGGCGCTGCTGCTGGTCGTCGGGGAGATCCGTACCGCGTCGTCGGGGGAGTCCCCCGAGCCGCCGTCGGAGCAGCGTGTCAGCGCGCTCGCGTACGGGTGCCCGGCCTTCCTCCAGTCCCGTACCGCCTCGCCGACCACCGTCGCGGTCGCCTCCCTCCCGGGTGAGAAGCGCGACGGTGGATCACGCACGGTCGTCCGGCTCCCCGGGGGCGATCCTG
The DNA here is from genome assembly GCF_028803055.1 of Mumia sp. Classification (NCBI taxonomy): domain Bacteria; kingdom Bacillati; phylum Actinomycetota; class Actinomycetes; order Propionibacteriales; family Nocardioidaceae; genus Mumia; species Mumia sp. Next base: position 8,468 of record NZ_JARBCJ010000058.1, on the reverse strand, counting down.
TCGCCGGCCTCGCCGATGCGCCGCGCGGGACGTGGGCGACGGCGTCGGCCGGACGTGGGACCCGCGCCGTTCTTGTCGACGCCGCGGGCGCCCAGGCGCCCGGCACCGTCGCGTACTCGGCCTCCAGGGCGTCGCTCGCCGACGGCGGGGGTCTCGCGGTGGCGGCCTGTCCGCGCCCGGCGCCCGAGCGCTGGTTCGTCGGTGCCGGGAGCACGCCTCAGCGCAGCACCGCGCTCGTGCTGACGAACACGTCGAGCTCGCGGGGTGTCGTGGACCTGACCCTGTACGGCGACGGTGGACCGATCGAGGGGGTCGGCACCCGCGGGATCGTGGTCGACGCCGGCAGCGCTCGGGTGCTCCGGCTCACCCAGCTCACCTCGGACGACTCCGAGCTCGCCGTCCGCGCGGTCGTCCGCCGGGGAGCGGTGGCCGTCGGCGCGGTCGACATCGCGGCGGGTGCTTCTCCGGGCAGCGAGTTCCTTCCCGGATCGGCGCTTCCCGCGACCGACCAGACCGTGGCCGGAGTGCCGGCGCAGCGTGGCTCGCGGACGCTGCTCATCGCCAACCCCTCGGACCGGACGGCCACCGTAGGCCTCTCGATCGCGACGAACGACGGCGTCTTCACCCCCTCGGGTCTGGAGTCCGTCGACGCCGCTCCCCAGTCGGTGACCTCGGTGACGCTTCCCGCCGACATCAGCCCTCGGGCGTACGCGGTGCGACTCGCCTCGGACGTTCCCGTCACCGCGTCGGTCCGCACCCGCTCCGGGCGGGACCACGCCTACTCCGTCGCCGCGGTGCCGTGGCAGGGGACCGCGGCGATGCCCGTCCAGATCGGCTCGTCGTTGCGACCCGGCGGCTCCGCGCTCGTGGTGAGCGCCGACGGCGACCGTCCTGCGGCGCTGACGGTGACCGCTCACGCGGAGGACGGCTCCGAGCTCGGCACGGCCGACGTCAAGGCGCCGGCAGGGACGACGACGTCGCTCGACCCGTTCGGCTCCGGCGGCGTCGGTGTCGCCGCCGGCAAGGTGTCGTACCTGACGATCGAGACGACGAGCGGCTCGGTGCGGGCGGCCGCCTCGTACACCGGCGGCGGGCTCGCCGTCACGCCGTTGAATGCCGCGCCGGTCCGTGAGGCGGCTCCTGTCGTGCGGGCCGGGGCGCCCTGACCGGTCAGGCGCGCGGGTCGACCTCGTCGGGGTCGACCTGCCAGAACGCCGCGAGCTGGTCGACGAGCACGCTCAGCACCAGGTCGTCGAGCTCTGCTCGCGACGACGTCCGGTGCTGGACGGGCTGACGGAAGAGGACGACGCGCGGCCGCCCGCGGTCGGCGACGACCGTTCCGAGCGGCACCTCCTCGCGCCACCGCCGTGGCAGCACCGGGACGTCCTCGACCGCGACGTCGACCTGCTCGAGCGCCGACGAGTGCCGGGTCCGCAGGCGGGCGATCGCTCCGAGGACGGCGGTGTCGAACTGTGCCCGGCGGTCCCACGCACCTGGGACACCCTCGGGCGAGAGCGGGCCGGGCAGCGCCACCGGTCCGCGGAACCCCCGGCCGCGGCGGTCCCGCCGGCTCCCGCCGCGGGGCTCCACCAGCGGAGGGACCCGCGGATGCGAACGAGCGCTCCTCATCCCTCCTTCTATCCCGCGGGCCGACGGTGCGCAAGGACGCCGTCGGTGCGGTGCCGGACAGTCGTCGCGGCGGTGCGCCGCGTCCTGGACGGCGGATGCGGCACGCTACCCTCGCGGGGTGAGCCCCCTGCGTCGATGCACCCGCCCCGCGTGCGTGCGACCCGCCGTGGCGACGCTGACGTACGTGTACGCCGACAAGACCGCCGTGCTGGGTCCGTTGGCCGTCTACGCCGAGCCGCACAGCTACGACCTGTGCGAGAACCACGCCGAGCGCCTGTCGGCGCCCAAGGGCTGGGAGGTTCTCAGGCTCGAGATCGACCTCGCCGTCCAGGCGCCCTCACCGGACGACCTCGAGGCGCTCGCCGACGCCGTGCGCGAGGCGGCCCAGGCGCCGCCGCCGGTCGCCGGCCCCACCGAAACGACACGACGCGGGCACCTCCGCGTCCTGGGACCACAGGACTGATGATGACCCCTGACACTCTTGCCGCGCGCCTCTCTGTCCTCGTGAAGTCGTACGACGTGCGCGGCGCGTCTCCGGAGGTGCTCGACGCCGACGTGGCGAGGGCGCTCGGCGCTGCCTTCGCCGTCGAGACCGGCGCCGCCCCCGGGGACGACGGGGCTGCAGGCTCGGTCGTCATCGGCCACGACATGCGCGTCACCTCGCCCGAGCTGGCAGACGCCCTCGCCGAAGGCGTCACGAGCACCGGTGCCGACGTGGTCGCGATCGGGCTCGCGTCCACCGACATGCTCTACTACGCGTCCGGGGCGTGGGAGCTGCCGGGGATCATGGTCACCGCCAGCCACAACCCGAGCGGCGACAACGGGCTCAAGCTCTGCCGCGCCGGCGCTCGGCCGATCGGTCGCGACACCGGCCTGTCCGCCATCGCCGAGCGCGCCGTCAAGGGCGTCGACCCCGTCGTGGCGCGGGGTTCGGTCGTGGCGCGCGATGCCCTGACCGCCTACGCGCTGCGGGTCACCGAGCTGGTCTCGGTGCCCGCCGGGCCGCGGCCGCTCAAGGTCGTCGTCGACGCCGCCAACGGGATGGGCGGACTCATCGTCCCCGCCGTCTTCGCGCGCCTCGACGTCGAGCTCCACGGCCTCTACATGGACCTGGACGGCACCTTCCCCAACCACCCCGCCGACCCGCTCGACCCGGCCAACCTGGTCGACCTCCAGCGGGCGGTGCGCGAGCAGGGTGCCGATGTGGGTCTGGCCTTCGACGGCGATGCCGACCGCTGCTTCGTCGTCGACGAGCGCGGCGAGCTGGTGTCCCCGTCGGCGGTGACCGCGTTGATCGCCGCCCGCGAGCTCGCGACTCACCCCGGCGAGACGGTCCTCCACAACGTCATCACCTCGCGAGCGGTGCGGGAGGTGATCCTCGAGAGCGGCGGCACCCCTGTCCGTACCCCGGTGGGTCACTCCTTGATCAAGGCGGAGATGGCGCGCACCGGCGCCGTCTTCGGCGGCGAGCACTCCGGGCACTACTACTTCCGCGACTTCTCCCTCGCCGACTCCGGCATGCTCGCCGCGCTGCACGTGATGGCGGCGATGAACGCTGCCGGGTGCCCGTTGTCCGACGTCGTCGCGCAGTACGAGCGCTACCCGTCCTCGGGAGAGATCAACAATCGCGTCGCCGATGCCGCGGCCGTGACGGCCCGCGTGGCGGCGGCGTACGCCGAGTACGACCAGGACCGCCTCGACGGCCTCACCGTCACCGCGGACACCTGGTGGTTCAACCTCCGCAGCTCGCAGACCGAGCCGCTGCTGCGGCTCAACGTCGAGGCCGACGACGAGGCGACGCTGGCCCGCGTCCGTGACAACGTCCTCACGCTCATCCACCAGGAGGAGACCCCATGAACCTCGACCCCGCGCTGCTCGACATCCTCGTCTGCCCCCAGTGCCGCGCCACGCTCGCCGTGGACGTGGACCGCGACGAGCTGGTCTGCCACCTGTGCCGGCTCGCCTATCCGGTCCGCGACGACATCCCGGTGATGCTCGTCGGCGAGGCCCGCAGCCTGGCCGACTGACACAGGCATCGGACGAGCCGTGTTCGACGACGCGCTGCTGGATGACGAAGGCGCCCTGACGCGCGCCGACCCGGTCCTGCGTGAGCTGGCCCAGTCCGGCGCGCGGGTCAGGATGGACACCCACACCGCGGCGGAGATCGTCGCGTCGCTCGCGCACGACGACGACCAGCGTCCTCGGGCGGTCGTCGCCGCAGGTCCGGCCGCCCGCCTGCTGCGCGCCGTGCTCGAGCCCGTGTGCCCCGTGCCGTTCGTCGCCTGGCCCGGGCCCGGCCTGCCCGGATGGGCAGGCAACCTCGACCTGGTCGTCGCGCTGGGTGCTCCCGACGGTCAGGCGGCCCACTCGACGGCCGCCGAGGCCGTACGCCGGGGGTGCCCGATGCTGCTCGTCACCGCGGCGACCTCTCCGCTCGCCGAGGTCGGCGCCTCTCGCTGGACGACCCTGCTGCCGACCGCGACCTCCGACGGGCTGACGTCGTCGGTCGTGGCTCTCCAGGCCCTCGCTGCGCTCGGGCTCGCCCCGGCCGTCGACGCCGACGAGGTGGCAGCGGCGCTCGACACGGTGGCGGTCGAATGCTCGCCGTTCCACGACCTCGGTTCCAACCGGGCCAAGCAGCTCGCGTCAGGGCTCGGTGACACGGTCCCGCTGGTGTGGGGCGGCAGCGTCCTCGCGGCACGGGCCGCGCGCCGGTGGGCGGAGGGGCTGCGTCGGGTCTCCGCGCGCCCGGCTCTCGCGGCGGAGGCCGACGACCTGGTCGCGGTGCTGCAGGCCAGCCCGCGCCGGGACGTGTTCGCCGACCCCTTCGAGGACCCGGTCGAAGGCGCCTCCCCGTACCTCGTGCTGCTCGACGACCAGGTCGACGCGCCGACGGTGCGGGTCGACCGGGGCCGCGTCCTGGGTGCGGCGCAGAGCCAAGGGGTGCGGCACGACGAGGTGGCGTCGGTCGGGGGCGGGGAGGTGGCGCGGTATGCCTCGCTGGTGGCAATCGGCGGCTACGCGGCGGCGTACCTCGCGGTCGGTCTCGGACGATGAGCGGCGGCGCGGCGTCGTAGCCTGCGGAGATCGGTGACCCGGCACATCGACACGGTGGCCCGGATGCTTCACCAGCCTGGCTACGATGGAGGAATGGACTTTTCGGTTGCTGATCTGACCCTGGCCGACCGCGGCCGCACGGAGATCACCCTTGCAGAGCACGAGATGCCCGGCCTCATGGCGATGCGGGCGCGCTACGGCGACAGCAAGCCGCTCGCAGGGGCCCGCATCGCGGGGTCGCTGCACATGACGGTGCAGACCGCCGTCCTCATCGAGACCCTCGTCGATCTCGGCGCCGACGTGCGCTGGGCCAGCTGCAACATCTTCTCGACGCAGGACGAGGCCGCTGCCGCGGTCGTCGTCGGTCGGAGCGGCACGGTCGACGACCCGCAGGGCGTCCCGGTGTTCGCCTGGAAGGGCGAGACCCTCGCCGAGTACTGGGACCTCGCCGAGCAGATGCTCGTCTGGCCCGGTGACGAGACCCCCAACATGATCCTCGACGACGGCGGCGACGCGACCCTCCTGCTGCACCTCGGCGTGGAGTACGAGAAGGCCGGCGAGGTGCCGTCCCCGGACACCACCGACAACGCCGAGCTCAAGGAGGTCCTTCGGGTCCTCGGTCGCAGCATGGAGTCCGACCCGCAGCGCTGGACCCGTATCGGCAACAGCGTCCAGGGCGTCACCGAGGAGACGACGACGGGAGTGCTGCGGCTGTACGAGCGCTTCAAGGAGGGCACGCTCCTCTTCCCGGCGATCAACGTCAACGACTCGGTCACCAAGTCGAAGTTCGACAACAAGTACGGCTGCCGCCACTCGCTCATCGACGGCATCAACCGTGCGACCGACGTGCTCATCGGCGGCAAGGTCGCGGTCGTCTGCGGCTACGGCGACGTCGGCAAGGGCTGCGCCGACTCGCTGCGTGGCCAGGGTGCGCGCGTCATCGTGACCGAGATCGACCCCATCTGCGCGCTGCAGGCGGCGATGGACGGCTACCAGGTCGCGCGCCTGGACTCGGTGATCGAGCACGCCGACATCGTCATCACCGCGACCGGCAACAAGGACGTCGTGACCGCCGAGCAGATCGGTCGCATGAAGCACCAGGCGATCCTCGGCAACATCGGCCACTTCGACAACGAGATCGACATGGCCGGGCTGGCGGCGACGCCCGGGGTGAAGCACAAGAACGTCAAGCCGCAGGTCGACCTGTGGACGGTGCCGAGCGGCAGCACCGTGATCGTGCTGAGCGAGGGGCGCCTGCTCAACCTCGGCAACGCGACGGGCCACCCGTCGTTCGTCATGTCCAACTCGTTCACCAACCAGGTGCTGGCGCAGATCGAGCTCTTCACCAAGAACGAGGAGTACCCGGTGGGTGTCTACACGCTGCCGAAGCACCTCGACGAGGAGGTCGCGCGTCTGCACCTCGATGCGCTGGGCGTGGAGCTCACCGAGCTCAGCGAGGACCAGGCGAGCTATCTCGGCGTCCCGGTGAGCGGACCCTACAAGTCCGACCACTATCGCTACTGAGCCTTCGGCGGAGGAGACACACGTGGACGGCAACGGCGCTGTCAGGGAGCCGGTGGTCAATGACGACCAACCGGCCCCTGCCCGGTACGGCGGCAAGATCCTCGTGGTCGACGACGACCGTGCGCTGGCGGAGATGTTGACGATCGTCCTGCGCGCGGAGGGCTTCGACACGGCGGTGGCCTCCACGGGCACCGCCGCCATCGAGGTGTTCCACAGCTACCAGCCGGACCTGGTGCTGCTCGACGTCATGCTGCCGGGCATGAACGGCATCGACGTCGCCAAGGTGATCCGGGCCGAGTCTGGTGTGCCGATCGTCATGCTCACGGCCAAGAGCGACACCGTCGACGTCGTCCTCGGGCTCGAATCGGGTGCCGACGACTACGTGGTGAAGCCGTTCAAGCCCAAGGAGCTCGTCGCCCGGGTCCCCGCGCGGACCCGGGTCCACCACCAGCCCCACCCCGAGGGTCGTGCCGGCGGTGACCTGGAGATCGACGTCCGCGGTCACGTGGTCCGTCGGGGTTCCCAGGAGCTGTCGCTCACCCCGCTGGAGTTCGACCTGCTGGTCTGCCTGGCACGCAGCCCGCGGCAGGTCTTCACCCGTGAGGTGCTCCTGGAGCGGGTGTGGGGCTACCGGCACGCGGCCGACACCAGGCTCGTCAACGTGCACGTCCAACGACTGCGCTCGAAGGTCGAGCCCGATCCCGACAACCCGACGGTCGTCGTCACGGTCCGCGGGGTCGGCTACAAGGCCGGGAGCTCCTGACGGCCATGGCGCGACGGGCGCCGAGGTGGCTGCGTCGAGGGCTGCTGCGGGTGCGCAACGCGTTGTTGCCCGCGGTGTCGCTGTGGCGACGGTCCATCCAGGCCCGGGTCGTCATCACGACGATGGTGATCAGCGCGCTGGTCATCGGCGGCGTCGGCTGGCTCATGCTCCAAGGTGTCGCCGACGGCATGGTCGAGGCGCGGCGCAACGTCGCGCTCTCGGAGGCCCGCGCCGGGTTCAGCGCCGCCCAGCAGACGCTCGACGTGAGCGCGATCTCCGACGCCTCGGCCGAGACCGACGTGCTGCGCACCCTCGTCACCGACCTGGCGTCGCGGTCGGGCTCGCCGCCGTCCTACCAGGTCCTGCTCGAGGGTCCGCTCGACGGGACGGGCAACGCCGACGCCGCCGTCGTCTCGTCGTCGGGCATCGCGTCGCAGAGCATCCCCGACGACCTGGCGCGCTCGGTCGCGGCCGGTGACGGTGTCGCGTACACCTTCAGCCGCATGCAGGTCGACGGCAGCGACGAGGAGTCGGCGGCCATCCTCGTGGGTGACGTGCTCCGGATGCCCGACGGCACCCAGTCCTACGCGTTGTACTACGCCTTCCCGATGGCAGACCAGGCTCGGACGCTGGCGCTGGTGCGCAACTCGCTGCTGTACGCAGGGCTGGCGCTGGTCCTGCTGTCCTCCGGGGTCGCGTGGCTGGTGACGCGGCAGGTCGTCACGCCTGTGCGGCTGGCGCGCCGGATCGCCGAGCGGCTGGCCGACGGCCGGCTCGAGGAGCGGATGGTGGTGCGTGGCGAGGACGACATCGCCCGCCTGTCGTTCTCGTTCAACCGGATGGCTGAGAGCCTCCAACGGCAGATCCGGCAGCTGGAGGAGCTGTCGCGGTTGCAGCACCGTTTTGTCTCCGACGTCTCGCACGAGCTCCGTACGCCCGTCGCGACCGTCCGGATGGCTGCGGATCTCCTCTACGACAACCGCGAGCACTACGATCCAGCGTCCCAGCGCTCCGCCGAGCTGCTCCAGGCAGAGCTCGACCGCTTCGAGTCCCTGCTCGCGGATCTGCTGGAGATCAGCCGCTTCGACGCCGGCGCCGCGCGGCTCGAGGTCGACGCGGTCGATCTGGTGGAGCTCGTCGAGGGAGTGTGCGTCCACTACCGCCCGCTCGCCGAGCGGCACGGTGTCGAGCTGAGCGTCGTCAACCGCGACGGTCCAGCCGTGGTCGAGGCCGACGTGCGGCGTATCGAGCGGATCGTCCGCAACCTCGTCGCGAACGCGATCCACTACTCGGGCTCGGACCGCGTGGAGCTGATCGTCGCCCACGGCCCCACCAGCGCGGCGATCGCCGTGCGCGACTACGGCGTCGGGCTGGAGCCCGGCCAGTCGCAGCTGGTGTTCAACCGGTTCTGGCGCGCGGACCCGGCCCGCGCCCGCACCACCGGCGGCACCGGCCTGGGGCTGGCGATCGCCCTCGAGGACACCCACCTGCACGG
>NZ_JARBCJ010000057.1:0-17213 GCF_028803055.1 Mumia sp. | reverse complement strand
GGCCGACGCGGTGCTGGCGCTCGCTCGAGAGGAGGGTCTCGACCTCGATCGCTGCTCCGCGTACTCCGACTCGTTCAACGACCTGCCGATGCTCTCGCTCGTCGGCCACCCGTACGCGGTCAACCCTGACTCGCACCTGCGCTACCACGCACGCAAGCACGGATGGGACGTCGTCGACTACCGGACGGGGCGCAAGGCGGCCAAGGTCGGTCTCCTCGGCGTGGCGGCCGCCGGAGCGGTGACAGGTGCCGCCCTCGGCGCAGCGCGCGCCCGTCGACACTGAGACCCGCCGACTGAGACCGCCGCCCGGCCGAGGTCGACGACTCAGACGAACGGGTGCCCGCGGTCCACCAGCAGCGCATAGAGCGTCTGCTGGATGGTCTCGCGCACCTGGTCGGTGACGTTGAAGACGAGCATCGGGTCGTCGGCGGCCTCGGGGGGATAGGCGTCGGTGCGGACCGGCTCCCCGAACTCGATGATCCACTTGCTGGGCAACGGGATCAGCCCGAGCGGGCCGAGCCAGGGGAAGAACGGCGTGATCGGGAGGTACGGCAGCCCGAGCAGACGCGCGAGCGAGGGGACGTTGCCGATCATCGGGTAGATCTCCTCGGCGCCCACGATCGACACCGGCACGATCGGCACACCGGCGCGCATCGCCGCAGACACGAAACCGCCGCGTCCGAACCGCTGGAGCTTGTAGCGCTCGCTGTACGGCTTGCCGATCCCCTTGAACCCCTCTGGCCAGACGCCGACGATGTGCCCGTCGCCGAGCAGACGCTCGGCATCCTCGTTGCAGGCCAGCGTCGCGCCCATCTTGCGGGCGAGCTCACCGGCGAACGGCAGCTCGAAGACCAGGTCGGCGCCGAGCAGCCGGAGCGTGCGCTGCGCGTGGTCGTTGACGATCAGCGTCGTCATCGCGGCGTCGACCGGGATGGTGCCGGAGTGGTTCGCGACGACGAGGGCGCCGCCGTCGGAAGGGATGTGCTCCGCCCCGCGAACCTCGATGCGGAACCACTTCTCGGCCAGTGGACGGATCGCCGCCATGCCGATGGCGTGCAGCTGGGAGTCCAGCCCGAACTCGTCGACCTCGTAGTCACCGGCGATCCGCCGGCGCACCAGGGCGAGCAGCTCGGCAGCCTTCGCCTCCCAGTCCTCGCCGAGGACCGAGCGTGCGCCTTCGACCAGCGCAGACACCAGCTCGGCGAGCGGGATGCCCGGGGCCGCCTCTGCGGCGGGCTCCTGCTCGTTGTCCACGACGAGCGAGAACGTGGGCCGCTCGTGGGTGGTCGCCTCCGGAGTGGGCGTCTCCCGGTCCGGCTCCGGTGCGACGTGGAGGGGCTCCGGCTCGACCCGCGCCGGAGTCACCGTGATGACCTCGACCGGGCTGCCGATCGCGGGCACGTCCGCCTTCGGCGCGATCTGCACGGCCGGCTTCTCGACGGGTGCGGGCCGGGAGGAGGGCGCCTTCGCGGCAGGGGCCGCCTTCTTCACGGGCGCCTTCTTGGCGGCGGGTGCCTTCTTGGCCGGCGCTTTCTTCGCAGCCGGAGCCTTCGCGGTGGCTGTCTTCTTGGCGGTGGCTGTCTTCTTGGCGGCGGACGCCTTCTTGGCCGGCGCCTTCTTGGCCGGCGCCTTCTTGACCGAGGCCTTCTTCGCAGCGGTCTTCGTCACCTCCGGCGAGCCGATCGGAGGGTCCTCCTGCGGGGCGTCAGACACGGGTGCCTCCCATCGCGGACAGCACACCGGGCTCGATGGTCTCGGCGAACGCGTCCAGGGTCTGCGGAGTGGAGTAGAGCATCTCGTAGCCGAGCTCACGCTCCAGCTTGGAGCCGTCGCACACCCGGCCGTACTTGAACAGTCGTGCGAGTTCCGGCGTGAAGTCGGAGCTCATCATCCGCACCATGCGCTGGGTGACGCTGTTGAACCCCACCGACGGCAGGCGCAGCAGCGGACGTCCGAGCCGACGTGCCGCCTGGCTCAGCGCGAGGACCTGGGGTCCGACGACGTTGTAGGTGCCGGTGACGTCTCCGGTCGCGGCCAGCGAGAGGACGTTGAGCGCGTCGAACGGGTGCAGGAACTGCAGCCGCGGGTCGTAACCGAGCATCGCCGGCAGGACCGGGAGCTGGAGGTACTCGCTGAAGGGGCCGAGCACGTCGGCCGCCAGGACGTTGCCGAGCCGGAAGGTCGCGATCGTCACGTCGGGCCGACGGCGGCCGAAGCCGCGGACGTACGCCTCGATGTCGACGGCGTCCTTCGGGAAGCCGCTGCCGGCGACCGACCGGGAGGGGGTGTGCTCGGTGAACATCGCCGGGTTGCGCGCCGACGTCCCGTAGACGGCGGTCGAGGACTGGACGACGAGCCGCTCGACCGTCCGGGAGTTCTGGCACGCAGCGAGGAGCTGCATCGTGCCGATGACGTTGATCTCCTTGACCGCGCTGCGCGAGCCGAGCTGGCGCTGCGGGGCCCCGACGTTCATGTGCACCACGGTGTCGACGTCCTCGACGGCCAGGACCTTGCCGATCACCGGCGTGCGGATGTCGGCACGCACGTACTTGATCCCGTGAATGTCGCCGGGCGGCGGCTGGACGTCGAGCCCGACCACCTTGTCGATGCCTGGCGTGACCGCCAGACGACGCGCGAGCCTCGACCCGAGGTCGCGCGCGACGCCGGTCACCAGGACGACGCGACCCATCGTGGTGACCCGGGGGCTACTTGCCGAGACGACGACGCTGGACGCGTGTGCGCTTGAGCATCTTGCGGTGCTTCTTCTTCGACATGCGCTTGCGGCGCTTCTTGATGACAGAACCCACGGTTCACCTTCTCTGCTTCACACGGCCACACACGAGGCGTCCCGGACGTGGGACGACCCAGCCAAGGGTACGGGTTCGGCGGGCATCGGGGTCAAGCGGACCCGGGTTAGGCCGCGATCACGGCATCGGGTCGAGCCCGTACAGAGGGAAGAGCGCGTTGCGGGTGGCGAGGATCTGCCGGTCCAGCCAGCTCGCCGGGTCGTACCCCTCGCGCCAGTCGCGGTAGGACGTGGACCGTCCGTCGGTCATCCGCTGGGGGGCCATGCCCCCGCTCTTGAGCGCGACGACGTGCTCACGCCATGCCGGGGGTGTGGGGGTGTCGAGCTCGATCGGACGTCCGGCGACGATCGCCATCAGGTGCGCCCACGAGCGCGGCACCACGTCGAGCACCGCGTAGCCGCCGCCCCCGAAGCCGACCCAGCGTCCGGCGCACACCTCCTCGGCGAGGTCCCGCAGCGCGAGGTACGACGCACGCTGACCGTCGACGCTCAGCATCAGGTTGGTCAGCGGGTCGTCCATGTGGGAGTCGCACCCCTGCTGGGTCACGAGCACGTCGGGCTTGAACTCTCCGACGAGCTGCGGGACGACCGCGTGGTAGGCGCGCAGCCACCCGGCGTCGGAGGTGCCCGGAGGGAGCGCGACGTTGACCGCGGTGCCGATGCCGTCGTCGGTGCCGATCTCGGTCGCGACCCCGGTGCCGGGAAAGAGCGTCTGCGGAGTCTCGTGGAGCGAGACCGTCAGGACGCGAGGGTCGTCGTAGAAGATCTGCTGGACGCCGTCGCCGTGGTGGGCGTCGACGTCGACGTAGGCGACCCGCTGCGCCCCGTTGTCGAGCAGCCACCGGATCGCGACAGCCACGTCGTTGTAGACGCAGAAGCCGCTCGCGCGGTCCGGCATGGCGTGGTGCAGGCCGCCGCACACGTTGAGCGCGCGCAGGCTCTGACCGGTCCAGACGCGCCGTGCCGCCTCCACGGAGGCGCCGACGATCAGGGCGCCCGCGGTGTGCATGTCGGCAAAGGTCGGGTTGTCGTCGGTGCCGAGCCCGGCGGCGAGGTTCGGGACGGACGGGTCCGCGCTCACCGCGCGGACCGCCTCGATGTAGGCCGGTGTGTGGACGGTCGCGATGAGATCATCGTCGGCAGCCTTCGACCCCACCCGCCGAAGGTCGTCGCCGACCACCCCGAGCTCGGTCGCCAGCTCCATGGCCAGGTCGACCCGGATCGGCGCCATCGGATGGGACGGACCGAAGTTGTAGCCGGTCAGTCGGTCGTCGGAGACGACGCATGCGGTCCCGGGTCGGTCATCCATACCGTCAGCCTAGCCCCGAGCGTGACGTGGGTCTCTGCCCTGTCGCGTCCCCTTCACGACCGCGTCAGTCGCCGATCTCGCGGGAGCGGTCCCGGGCGGCCCGGGTGGCGGCGATGAAGGCAGCGCGCAGCCCGCGCTCCTCCAGCTCGCTCAACGCCGCCGCAGTGGTCCCGCCCGGCGAGGTGACGCGCTCGCGGAGCACCGCCGGGTGCTCGCCGGTCTCGGCGGCCAGCCGGGACGCTCCCACGAATGTCTGAACGGCGAGATCCGTGGCGGTCGCCCGCGGAAGTCCGAGATGGACCCCGGCCTCGACCAGCGCCTCGATCGCGAGGAACACGTACGCCGGACCGGACCCGGAGATCGCTCCGGCGGCGTCCTGGAGCCGCTCGGGGACGCGGACGACGATGCCCACGGCGCTCATGATCTCGTCCACGACGGCGAGCTGCGCGTCGTCGCAGTGCGTCCCCGCGGAGATCACGGCGACGCCGGCCCCGACCTGCGACGGCGTGTTGGGCATGACGCGGACGACCGGCGTGCCCTCGGGGAGCGCCGCCTCGAGCGCCGTCGTCGTGATCCCGACGGCGAGAGACGCGACGAGCGTGCCGGGGCGCAGGCGGGGACCGATCTGAGCCAGGACGCCGGCGACGTCGTACGGCTTGACGCCCACGAGGACGACGTCGGCCTCCGCCGCCGCCGAGAGCGCGTCGGTCACCTCGACCCCGTACGAGGCGCGCAGCGCGGCGGCGTGCTCCTCACGGCGTACCGCCAGCACGAGGTCGGCAGGACGCCAGCCGTGCGCGAGCATCCCCGAGACGATCGCCTCTCCCATCGCGCCGGCACCGACGACCGCAACTCTGCTGCCCATGGTCTGAGGATAGGGGTGACGGTCTCCGTCAGGCGCTGTGGTCGCGTGCCGGCGAGGTGGCGAGGGCGTCGAGGCCGAGGTAGCTCTGCACTGTCGGGCCGACCACGGCGACGAGCTCGTCGACCGTCATCGTGGCGAGCGGCTCCACCTCGAGGAGGTAGCGCGCGGCGACGAGGCCCACCATCTCCGCGAGCAGGAGTGCCGGCACCGCAGGTGGCGCATCCGGCCGGTGGCGCCGCAGCAGCTCCCTCACGGGACCGTCGAGGATGGCGTCGCGGACGATCGCTCCCTGGTCGGCGCTGCCGAGCCCGCTGCGAGCCATCGCGACCACGGCCTCCCGGTTGGCCGGATCGTCCCACGCCGTCAGCATTGCCCGGACGAAGGCGCTGCCAGCGTCGTCGGTCGAGGCCACCAGGACCGGGCCGAGGGCGACGACCGGGTCCACGGGAAGCGCGAGTGCGGCGCGGACGAGTCGCTGCTTGTCCTTGAAGTAGTGGTGGACGAGCGCCGGATCGACGCGGGCCCGCCGTGCGACCGCGCGGATGGACGTGCCGTCGTAGCCGCGCTGCGCGAGCTCGGCCCGTGCGGCGACGACGATCTCGCCCCGCGTGTCGGGTGCGCCCGGGCGTCTTCCTGCCATGGCGGCAGCGTAAGGCCGAGAGGGGGTCGCGAGGCGCTCTTGTTCACACTCGCGGCCCTCGCGTCGTCGGGTGTCCGCCGGGTCAGTGGTCGCCGGAGGGGACGATCGAGGCGAGGTGGAGACGGGTGAACGCCAGCGCTTCGGCCAGATCGGCCTCGCGCTCCGCCCGGTCGGCGGCCTTGCGCGTCGTCACCTCGACCACCACGTCACCGGCGTAACCCCGCTCGGCCAGCACACCGAGGAGCTCGCCCACCGGCTGCTCGCCCCGCCCGGGGACCAGGTGCTCGTCGCGTGCCGACCCCGTGCCGTCGCCGAGGTGGACGTGCGCCAGCCGCCGCCCGAGCTCGCTCGCCATCTCCACCGGGTCGCTGCCCGACGTCGCACAGTGGGAGACGTCCAGGGTGACGTGCTCGTAGCCGAAGACCACCGGGTCCCAGCCGGGCGCGTACGCCTGGAACTCGCGCTTGCCCGTACGCCACGGGTACATGTTCTCGACGGCGAAGACGACCCCGGTGCTCTCCTCGAGCTCGGCGACACCGTCCTCGAACGCGCGTCCGTACTCGCGCTGCCAGCGGAACGGCGGATGCACCACGACCAGTCCGGCGCCGCAGGCGCGCGCCATCTCCGCGCTCTTCTCCAGCTTGACCCAGTGGTCGGTGCCCCAGACCCGCTGGGTGATGAGCAGGCACGGAGCGTGCACCGAGAGCACGTCGATCCCGTGCCGCTCCTGAAGCTCGACGATCGCGTCGATGTCGGCGCTCGTGGCGTCGGTGCCGACCATCACCTCGACGCCGTCGTAGCCGAGGCGCTTGGCGATCTCGAATCCCACCTCCGTCGACTCCGGATAGACCGACGACGTCGACAGCGCCACGCGGGCGGCGGGGACGGAGACGGGGTGAGCGGGGTCGTCGGTCACGGGACCAGGTTACGCGCCGAGGCCCACGGGCCCCGTCGGAGTGCGAAGGGGGTCACATGTGGTCATGGCGCTCGAGCAGGACACCCTCGCGCAGCGCCCACGGGCAGATCTCGAGAGCCGGCAGGTCGAAGAGGTCCATCACGGCGTCGGCGATGACGGCGCCGGCGACCATCTGGTGCGCGCGGTTCGCCGAGACACCGGGACGCTGGGCGATCGCGCTCACCGGCAAGGTCCGCAGCTCCTCGAGGTGGGCGGCCAGCAGGTCGCGCTCGAGGACGCGGCGCACGTACGTCCCTTCCTGGGACGGTGCCGCGCCGCACAGCCTGGCGAGCGAGCGGAACGTCTTGCTCGTCGCGACCGCGTGGTCGAACCCTCCTCCTCGACGGAGCGGACCGACGCTGGCGGCGATCTGCTGACGGACGAACAGGCGTGTCTCCTCGTACTGCGCGTCGGAGGGCACCCCGTCGGGGAAGCGGTCGCGGGTGAGGCGACCCGCGCCCAGCGGCAGGGATGCGCAGACGTCGGGAGTCTCGTCGCGGCCGGCCGCGATCTCGAGCGAGCCGCCACCGATGTCGAACACGCCGAGCCGGCCGGACGACCACCCGAACCATCGGCGGACGGCGAGGAACGTGAGCCGGGCCTCGTCCTCCCCCGGCAGCACCTCGAGCCGGACCCCGGTCTGCGCCTCGACCTTGGCGAGCACGGCGTCGGCGTTGACGGCGTCGCGGACTGCGGAGGTCGCGAAGGCGATCACCTCCGAGCACCCCTTGTCGGCCGCCACGGCACGTGCCTCGTCGACGAAGCGGACCAGCGCCTTGACCCCTCGCGGCTCCACCGCGCCCTCGGCGTCGAGGTGCTCGGCCAGCCGCAGCGGCTCCTTGTAGGTGAAGGCCGGCAACGGCGGAGCGCCCCGGTAGGCGTCGACCACCAGGAGGTGCCCGGTGTTCGAGCCGATGTCCAGGACTCCGATGCGCATGGTGGTGAGCGTACCGAGCGGCCTCGTCTCGCCGGTCTACAGTGAAGTCGTGCCCGAGGTGCTGCTCGACTTTCCCCGCGCGTGGGCGGAGTTCCCCGACCCTGCCGACGACACGCAGGTGTTCCGGTGCGACCTCACCTGGCTCACGTCGCGCTGGACCTGCATCTTCGGACGCGGGTGCCGCGGCATCTATGCCGACGCACCCGACGTGGGCTGCTGCACGCTCGGTGCGCACTTCGCCGACGACGCCGACTACCGGCGCGTCAAGAAGTACGTGAAGAAGCTCGGTCCCGACGACTGGCAGCACCACGCCGAGGGCACCGCGCAGGGGTGGACCGAGACCGACGAGGAGGGTGACCTCAAGACCCGGGCTTACGAGGGTGCGTGCATCTTCCACAACCGCGAGGGCTTCGCCGGTGGCGTCGGGTGCGCCCTCCACAAGTGGGCGCTCGACCACGAGGTGTCACCGGTGCGGACCAAGCCGGACGTGTGCTGGCAGCTTCCGATCCGCCGGCAGTTCCGGGACGTGGAGCGCGGCGACGGCACCTCGTACACGGAGGTGTCCATCGGTGAGTACACGCGGGCCGCGTGGGGTCCGGGAGGCCACGACCTCGACTGGTACTGCTCGGCCAACACCGAGGCCCACGTCGGCCTGGAGCCGGTCTATCTCTCCAACGCCGACGAGCTGACCGCGCTGATGGGCCCGGACGGGTACGCCGCTCTCGTCTCGCTGTGCGAGGAGCACCTCGCCGGCGAGCACCGCAGGACCCGGCACCGCGCCGACCCGGGCGCCTGAGCGACGACCACCGTCCGGAGGACGCACCCCGGTGGCCCGAAGACGATGTGCCGGGGGCCACAATGACCCATGCGCCTGGACCATCTCTCGTTCGCCGCCGGCCCTGACGGGCTGGCCGCCACCACGTCGCGGCTCGGCGAGGCGCTCGGTGCGTCGTTCGTGGACGGCGGCAACCACCCCCGCTTCGGGACCCGCAACATGGTTCTCCCCCTCCTCGGCGACCAGTACCTCGAGGTCGTGGCGGCTCTGGACCACCCGGCGTCGGACAAGGCGCCCTTCGGGCAGGCCGTACGCGCCCGCACCGACCTCGGTGGCGGCTGGCTGGGATGGGTCGTCCGTGTCGACGACATGGGCCCCGTCGAGCACCGCATGGGCCGCCACGCGGTGCCGGGCAACCGGCGTCGACCCGACGGCTTCAACCTCGAGTGGCGGCAGATCGGGGTCCGCGGGACCCAGGCCGACCCCCAGCTGCCGTTCGTGGTGTCGTGGGACGTCCCCGACTCCGAGCACCCGTCCCGCTCGGGTCCGGCGAGCGTGCAGCTGCGCTCTCTCGAGATCGCCGGGTCGCCCGACCGCGTCACCCAGTACCTCGGGGAGTCGGTCCTCCACGCGCTCACCGACGTCGACGTGCGCTGGGTGGCCCCGAACGGGTTGCCGGGCATCGTGGCGGCGACCTTCGCGACGGCCCGCGGTGAGGTCCGCATCTAGGACCGTGCGCCTCGGTTCGTGTGGTTGAACTGAGTACGACAACGGATGTCCGTAGTGATTCCGGACTACACCCTTGATCCATGAGCAGCGTTCTACGGATCTCCGGGCACCTGGGTGACACGGCCACCGTCGTGACCAGCATCGCCGTGACGGCCGTGCTCGGCGCGGTCGGAGCGCACCTCCTCATCCTCCGCAACCTCGACGCCGCCGGCTTCGAGGCCGCGGCCGTGATGTCGGCGCTCGTGGCCTTCAGCTGCTTCGCCGGCGCCCTGGCCCTGATGCGTCTGACGGGCAGGCTCCGTCCGGCGCTGTGGGGCTACCTGCCCGGTCTGGTCGCCGTCCTCGCCACCGGTCTGCTGCTCAGCGAGGGCAGCACCCGGGCCGCCGAGGGCGCCGTGTCGCCCCTGCTCGGCGCCCTGATCCTCGTGCTCCCGAGCACCTGGGTCCCGATCTACGGGGCCGTGCGCGCCCATCTCGACACGCGCCGGGAGGATGCTGCCGCGCGCTCGTGGCGCGGCCGGATCTGAGCAGCTCGGTCACCGCCCACACCGCTACGGGCGCGTCCGTGCAGGACTGTCGGTGCTCTCACCTAACGTGTCCGTCATGGCCAAGACCACGACCCCGGTGCGGTGCACGGAGTGCGGCTGGACGAGCACCAAGTGGGTCGGCAGGTGCGGCGAGTGCCAGGCCTGGGGCACGGTCCAGGAGGTCGGTGCCCCCTCCCCCGCCACCCGCACGGCCGCGACGACGGTGACGCGCAGCGCCCTGCCGATCGGTCAGGTCGACGTCGAGAGCTCTCGCTCACAGCCGACCGGCGTCGCCGAGCTCGACCGGGTCCTCGGCGGTGGTTTCGTCCCCGGGGCCGTGGTGCTGCTCGCCGGCGAGCCCGGAGTCGGCAAGTCGACGCTGCTGCTCGAGGTGGCCGCACGCTGGGCCCGAGGTCTGGCCACGACGCTCTACGTCTCCGGCGAGGAGTCGGTCGCGCAGGTCCGGCTGCGCGCCGACCGCACCGGCGCGGTCCACGACAGCCTCTACCTCGCGAGCGAGACCGACCTCGGCGCCGTCCTCGCCCACGTCGACGAGGTCAAGCCGTCCCTCCTCGTGGTCGACTCCGTCCAGACCATCGGCTCGTCCTCGGTCGACGGCACGCCGGGTGGGGTGACGCAGGTCCGTGAGGTCACCTCGACGCTCATCCAGGTGGCCAAGTCCCGCGACATCCCGACGATCCTCGTCGGCCACGTCACCAAGGACGGATCGATCGCGGGTCCGCGCGTCCTCGAGCACCTCGTCGACGTCGTCCTGCACTTCGAGGGAGACCGCAACTCGCGGCTGCGCCTGGTCCGGGCCGTCAAGAACCGCTACGGCCCGGTCGACGAGATCGGGTGTTTCGACCTCTCCGAGTCCGGCATCGTCGAGGTGCCCGACCCGACCGGGCTCTTCGTGTCGCGTCACCACCAACCGGTCTCCGGCACCTGCATCACCGTGACGATGGAGGGCCGTCGCCCTCTGCTCGCGGAGGTCCAGGCGCTGGTGTCGCCGACGGAGCTGCCGCAGCCACGCCGAGCGACCAGCGGTCTCGACAGCTCGCGGATGGCGATGATCCTGGCCGTCCTCTCGCGACGGTGCGGGCTGGCTCTCGGTCGCGCCGACGTCTACGCCGCGACGGTCGGCGGAGCCCGCCTGAGCGAGCCGTCGGTCGACCTCGCCGCCGCCGTCGCCGTCGCGTCGGCCGCGACGGACACCCTCGTCCCGACCGACCTGGTCGCGCTCGGCGAGGTCGGCCTCGCCGGAGAGGTGCGGCGCGTGACCCACCTGGGGCAACGCCTCCGCGAGGCAGCCCGGCTCGGATTCCGTCGTGCCGTGGTCCCGCGAGACGGCTCCGACGTGACTCCGGGCACCACGGACGTCCCGGGCCTCACCGTCCTGCCGGTCGATGACCTGGCCGGCGCGCTCCGCGCTCTCGGCATCGGCTCTCGCGACGGTTGACGCGCGGCGGCCTCGGCCTCAGGGGCCTGCCATTACACTGACGGAAGTCATTGAATCAGATCTCGCGGGGGAGCCAGGTGTCGATCAACGATCGCGCGAGCGGGACGCCCTCGATCCTCCGGGCGACGCTCGCCTCCGTCGCGCCCGGGACCGCCCTGCGCGAAGGCCTCGAGCGCATCCTGCGCGGCCGCACCGGCGCGCTGATCGTCTTCGGCCAGGACAAGGACATCGACGCCCTCTCGACCGGTGGTTTCGTTCTCGACGTCCCCTTCACGCCCACCGCCCTGCGCGAGCTGGCCAAGATGGACGGCGCGATCATCCTCGACAGGGGCGCCACCCGGATCCTCCGGGCAGGCGTGCACCTGATGCCCGACCCGTCCATCCCCACGCACGAGACGGGCACCCGGCACCGCACCGCCGACCGTGTCGCGCGCCAGACCAACGTCCCGGTGATCTCGGTCTCCGCCTCGATGCACATCATCGCCCTCTACGTCGACGGCACCCGCCGCGTGCTCGAGGAGGCCGGCGCCATCCTCGGTCGCGCCAACCAGGCGCTCGCCACCCTCGAGCGCTACAAGCTGCGGCTCGACGAGGTCTCCGGCGCGCTGTCGGCCCTCGAGATCGAGGACCTGGTGACCGTGCGCGACGTCGCCGCGGTCGCTCAGCGCCTCGAGATGGTGACCCGGATCGCCGCCGAGATCGAGGACTACGTGCTCGAGCTCGGCACCGACGGGCGCCTGCTGTCGCTCCAGCTCGACGAGCTCGTGACCGGCGTCGAGAGCGAGCGTGAGCTGATCGTGCGCGACTACGCGCCAGGCGGCCGTCGCGGCAAGCCTCCCGCCGAGATCCTCGAGGACCTCTCTCACATCGTCGCCGGCGACCTGGTCGACCTCGGCGCCGTGGCCCGCGCCCTCGGCCTCGGCACGGGTGAGCACCTCGAGTCGGCCGTGTCACCCCGCGGCTATCGGCTGCTCGCCAAGATCCCCCGTCTGCCCAACACCGTCATCGAACGCCTCGTCGACCACTTCGGCACCCTGCAGAAGCTCCTCGCGGCGAGCATCGAGGACCTCCAGACCGTCGACGGCGTCGGCGAGTTGCGGGCCCGCAGCGTCCGCGAGGGCCTGTCCCGGCTCGCCGAGTCCAGCATCCTCGAACGCTACGTCTGACGCCTGCGCCTCACGGGGTGCGAGACGTGGCGGGAGCGCTCCCAGGCTTCGGCGGTGTCGCCGGCGTCGCACCCGGGTTCGGCGCCGGCTTCGCGGCCGGCGATGTCGTCGGGGCAGGGGTCGGCGTGGGAGTCGGGGGCGCCACGAGCGTGAACCGTGCGACCGCCGGCTCTCCCCCGAGGATCGCCGCGTACGCGCTGTAGGGCGCCGGCTTCGCGAAGGCGCCCTCCTCGTCGCACGTGTCGGCGTTCGCACGCCCGTCCCACGTCACATCGATCACGGTGGCCCACGTCGGGTGGACGTCGACCGTACGGCCCTGGATCTCGCCGCAGGCCTGGGTGTCCCAGACCGTGGTGTCCTTCGACCTCACGCTCAGCACGAACGTCGAGGGGTCGATGCGCACCGTGCACGGCTTCGTGGCGGTGCTCGACACGCGCAACGTCACCGGCACCGTGCCGCCGGCACGGGCGCCCTCGACGACCGACGGCGTCACGAAGACCGTCTCGGGCGGACACACACCGTCGACGGCGGCGAGGCGGACGTCCACCGCGACGTCCTTGGCCTTGCGGGGCTTGTGTGCCCGGGTCGGAGCCGTGGTGGCAGAGGGCTCCGGCCTGGCGACGGACGTCGACGTCGCTGGCGGCTCTCCGCCCGCCTTCTGGTCGTCTCCCCCGCCGATCACGCGGAGGGCGAGCCAGCCCAGCAGGAGGACGGCCGTCAGGACGACGAGCCGCCGGCGCCAGTAGACACCGGGGGGCAGCTTGCCCGAAGGGCGCATCACCGAGCTCACGCCCACCAAACTAACCGTCGCGCCCGCCGTGGCAGGATCGACTCGCCATGGTCTCTCCCACCTCCTTGACTGGGTCCGCCGTCGCGGAGCCCGACGCCGTGCACGACGCCGTCACGACCTGGTACGCCGCGCACGCCCGTGACCTGCCCTGGCGGCGCGAGACCGCCACGGCCTGGCACGTGCTCGTCTCGGAGATCATGCTCCAGCAGACACCGGTGGAGCGGGTGGTCCCCGTCTACGAGGCCTGGATCGCCCGCTGGCCGACGCCTGGGGCGCTGGCAGCCGAGGCGAGCGGCGAGGCGGTGCGTGCCTGGGGGCGCCTGGGCTATCCCCGCCGGGCGCTCCGACTCCACGCCGCAGCGGTCGCGATGGGCGAGCGCCACGACGGGGTGGTCCCCGACGACCTCGATCAGCTCCGCGCGCTGCCCGGAGTCGGTGAGTACACCGCGGCGGCCGTCGCCGTGTTCGCCTACGGTCGCCGGCACGCCGTTCTGGACACCAACGTCCGGCGCGTCCTCGCCCGGCTCCTCGAGGGCGCGGCCCAGCCGGCGCCGTCCCTGACCATGCCCGAGAGGCTGCTCGCCGCCTCCGTCCTCCCGCCGGACGACGAGACCGCCGCGGTGTGGTCGATCGGGCTGATGGAGCTCGGTGCACTCGTCTGCACCGCCCGTACGCCGTCGTGCGCCGTCTGCCCCGTGCGAGGGGCGTGCCGGTGGTACGCGGCCGGACGGCCGCCGTACGAGGGTCCCGCGCGACGCGGGCAGACCTGGGCAGGCACCGACCGCCAGTGCCGCGGACGGCTGCTGGCCGTCCTCCGTGAGGCCGAAGGCGCCGTCGCGGGCGCAGCACTCCGTGCGGTCTGGGACGACGCCACGCAGCGCGAGCGTGCCCTCGACGGCCTCCTCGACGACGGGCTCGTGGTCACCGCAGGGCCCGACACGTACGCACTCCCCGGCTGAGGGGAGCTGCTCCGCCCGCTCCCGCCGGGTGCGGGGACGACGAAGGGCCCGCGACGGTCGTCGCGGGCCCTTCGTCGTGCGTACGTCGCCGGGATCAGCTGGCGGTGGCGGCGCCACCCTCCGTGCCGGCGTTGCCGCTGCCGGCCGTCGCCTCGAACGGCGTGTCCGGCAGCTCGGCCTTCGGCTCGCCCTTGAAGGTGAAGGTCGCGGTCGGACCCTCGCCCTCGACGTCGACCAGGACGATCTGGCCCGGACGGACCTCACCGAAGAGGAGCTTCTCGGCGAGCGTGTCCTCGATCTCGCGCTGGACCGTACGACGCAACGGCCGAGCACCGAGGACCGGGTCGAAACCACGCCTCGCGAGCAGCTCCTTGGCGGCAGGCGTGAGCTCGAGCGCCATGTCCTTGTCCTTGAGCCGCTTCTCGACGGAGTCGAGCATCATGTCGACCATGTCGATGATCTCGTTCTGGGTCAGCGGCGGGAAGACGACGATCTCGTCGACACGGTTGAGGAACTCGGGACGGAAGTGCTGCTTGAGCTCCTCCGACACCTTGGCCTTCATCTTGTCGTACGAGCCCTGGACGTCGCTGGCCTGGCTGAAGCCGAGGTTGACGCCCTTCGCGATGTCACGCGTGCCCAGGTTGGTCGTCATGATGATGACGGTGTTCTTGAAGTCGATCATCCGGCCCTGCGAGTCGGTCAGGCGACCTTCCTCGAGGATCTGCAGCAGCGAGTTGAAGATGTCCGGGTGGGCCTTCTCGACCTCGTCGAAGAGCACCACCGAGAACGGCTTGCGCCGCACCTTCTCGGTGAGCTGGCCGCCCTCCTCGTAGCCGACGTAGCCCGGAGGCGAACCGAACAGCCGCGAGACGGTGTGCTTCTCCGAGAACTCGCTCATGTCGAGCTGGATGAGCGCGTCGTCGTCGCCGAACAGGAAGTTGGCGAGCGCCTTGGACAGCCACGTCTTGCCGACACCCGAGGGTCCGGCGAAGATGAACGACCCACCGGGACGGCGCGGGTCCTTGAGGCCCGCACGCGTGCGCCGGATCGCCCGGGAGAGCGCCTTGATGGCCTCTTCCTGACCGATGACCCGCTTGTGGAGCTCGTCCTCCATGTTGAGCAGTCGGGTCGACTCCTCCTCGGAGAGCTTCACGATCGGGATTCCCGTCGCCAGGGCGAGCACCTCGGCGATGAGCTCCTCGTCGACCTCGGCGACCTCGTCCATGTCACCGGCGCGCCACTGCTTCTCGCGCTCGGTCTTGGCCGTCAGGAGCTCGCGCTCCTCGTTGCGCAGCGACGCGGCGGACTCGAAGTCCTGGACGTCGATGGCGTTCTCCTTGCGACGGCGGACGTCGACGATCTTCTCGTCGAAGTCGCGCAGGTCCGGCGGAGCGGTCATCCGACGGATCCGCAGCCGGGAGCCGGCCTCGTCGACCAGGTCGATGGCCTTGTCGGGGAGGAACCGGTCGGAGACGTAGCGGTCGGCGAGCGTCGCCGCCGAGACGAGAGCCTCGTCGGTGATCGTCACGCGGTGGTGGGCCTCGTAGCGGTCACGCAGGCCCTTGAGCATCTCGATCGTGTGCGCGATCGACGGCTCCGCGACCTGGATCGGCTGGAAGCGCCGCTCGAGGGCGGCGTCCTTCTCGAAGTGCTTGCGGTACTCGTCGAGCGTCGTGGCACCGACCGTCTGCAGCTCGCCACGGGCCAGCATCGGCTTGAGGATGCTCGCCGCGTCGATCGCGCCCTCGGCCGCGCCTGCGCCGACGAGGGTGTGGATCTCGTCGATGAACAGGATGATGTCGCCGCGGGTGCGGATCTCCTTGAGAACCTTCTTGAGGCGCTCCTCGAAGTCACCGCGGTAGCGGGAGCCGGCGACGAGCGCGCCCAGGTCGAGCGTGTAGATCTGCTTGTCGCGCAGCGTCTCGGGGACGTCGCCGCGGACGATGTCCTGCGCCAGACCCTCGACGACGGTGGTCTTGCCGACGCCGGGCTCGCCGATGAGCACCGGATTGTTCTTGGTGCGGCGCGAGAGGACCTGCATCACGCGCTCGATCTCCTTCTCACGCCCGATGACCGGGTCGAGCTTGCCCTCGCGGGCAGCCTGCGTGAGGTTGCGGCCGAACTGGTCGAGGACCAGCGAGCTGCTCGGGGCAGACTCCCCCGCCGGTGCGCCGGACGCCGCGGTCTCCTTGCCCTGGTAGCCGCTCAGCAGCTGGATGACCTGCTGACGCACGCGGTTGAGGTCGGCGCCGAGCTTGACCAGGACCTGCGCGGCGACACCCTCGCCCTCGCGGATCAGGCCGAGCAGGATGTGCTCGGTGCCGATGTAGCTGTGCCCGAGCTGGAGCGCCTCGCGGAGGCTGAGCTCGAGGACCTTCTTGGCGCGCGGGGTGAAGGGGATGTGTCCGCTCGGGGCCTGCTGGCCCTGGCCGATGATCTCCTCGACCTGCTCGCGCACGGCCTCGAGCGAGATGCCGAGGTTCTCGAGCGCCTTGGCGGCGACTCCCTCACCCTCGTGGATGAGACCAAGAAGGATGTGCTCGGTGCCGATGTAGTTGTGGCTGAGCATGCGCGCCTCTTCCTGGGCGAGCACGACAACACGACGGGCGCGGTCGGTGAACCTCTCGAACATGCAACTCCCCTTGATCCGAGACCTTGTGCAAAGTCGGGTCTCTGTCCACTCCATGCTAGTGGGAGAGGACAACGGCAGTGGACCGCCTGAAAGCGGCGGTGACGCCTGAATACAAGGGATTCGGGGCCTTCGGGCTTCCCGTGTTCACGCAGGGCGAACACCCGACGCGGCGATGTTCACCCAGAGCGAACGGCGGCGCGTCCGCTCAACGGGCGGGGAAGACGAAACGTCGGTAGAGCAGCCAGCGGGTGAAGGTTCCGAGCGCGAGTCCGACAACGTTCGCAGCGACGTTGTCGGCGAGCAACGACGACAGTCCGAGGACGTACCTGCTGACTCCGAGGCACACCGCGGGAATCGCGAGGGCAACGGCATTGGCGACGACGAAGGCCGTGAGGTGCCGCCACATCGAGTCGGGGGCGGCGGCGTCGAACGTCCAGAAGCGGTTGCCGAGGTAGTTGACGATCAACCCTGCGGCCACACCGATCGTGTACGCGGTGATGGGACGGTCGCTCAGCACCGCCAGCGCGCCGCCGTGCACGAGGATGTTGAAGAGTCCCACCGTGGTGACGGTGGAGAGTCCGCCGACCATCAGGAACCTGACGGCCGCGAGCACGCTTCTCCGTCGCCTGCTGAACGTGGAGCCGGAGCCGCCGTCGAGCTGGCT
>NZ_JARBCJ010000056.1:0-17524 GCF_028803055.1 Mumia sp. | reverse complement strand
CCACTCTCGCGGGGGCCCGACGCCGAGGCAGCGCGGGTACGGCGGCGCCGGCTCAGTGCGAGAGCGACAGGGAGAGCCGCTCGCCGCGATACAGCCAGGCCGAGGCGACCAGGATGATCAGTCCGGCGAGCGAGAGACCCACGCCGACCCACGCGGTGGCGAGGTATCCCAGGCCGGCCGCGATCGCCGCGCCACCGAGCCAGGCGCCGAGCGCGTTCGCGGCATTGAGCGCTGAGTGGTTGAGCGCGGCGCCGAGCATCTTGGCGCTGCCCGAGACCTCCATCAGGCGCATCTGCAGCAGCAGACCGAGTGCTGCGGCGGCCGTGGACAGGAGGAAGACGCCTCCGAGCAGGAGGATCCCGTG
Source organism: Mumia sp. (assembly GCF_028803055.1). Classification (NCBI taxonomy): domain Bacteria; kingdom Bacillati; phylum Actinomycetota; class Actinomycetes; order Propionibacteriales; family Nocardioidaceae; genus Mumia; species Mumia sp. Next base: position 17,160 of record NZ_JARBCJ010000056.1, on the reverse strand, counting down.
CTGCGCGGTGTAGGCGAACAGCGCCAGCAGCAACGCCATCGCCACGAGCGTCGCGCACAGCCACGCGAACAACGCGTGGTCGGCGAGGCGGCCACCGATCTCGGTGCCCAGGATCGACCCGATGCCGTAGACGAGGAGCACCCACGGCACGAACCCCGCACTGAGGCGGGTGACGTCGGTCGTGATGGGGGCGATGTAGCTGTAGACGGCGAAGAGGCCGCCGAAGCCGACGGCTCCGACCCCGGCGGTCAGGAGCACCTGAGGCTGCCTCAGCGCCCGCAGCTCGCGGCGCACCGTCGCGGAGGTGTCACGCTGCTGCTGCGGGACGAAGGCCCCGATGAAGCCCATCGTGACCACGGCGAGGCCGACGACCACCCAGTAGGCCGAGCGCCACCCGAGCAGCTGTCCCAGGAACGTGCTCGCCGGGACGCCGATCAGGTTCGCCGCCGCGAGTCCCATCATCACCGACGCGACCGCACGGCCGCGCCGCTGCGGCGAGACCATCGAGGCGGCGATCAGCGAGGCCACTCCGAAGTAGGCGCCGTGCGGGAGGCCGGCGAGGAACCGTGCGGCGAGCAGGGTCTCGTACGACGGCGCGATCGCGGTCAGCAGGTTGCCGAGCGCGAGGGCGGCCACGAGCCCGATCGCGAGTGCCTGCTTGGGCAGCCGCGCGGTCATGGAGACGATGACCGGGGCACCGACGACCACGCCCACCGCGTACGCGGAGATGACGTGACCGGCGCTGGGGATGGACACCCCCATCCCGGAGGCGATCTCGGGCAGCAGACCCATCGTGACGTACTCGGTGGTCCCGATGGCGAAGCCGCCCAGCGCCAGCGCGAGCAGGGCGAGGAGCAGGCGGGGACGACGATCGCGCCGCTCACGCAGGACGCGCGGCGTGCGGGTACGACCAGGTGGGGAGGCGGTGAGCTGCATCCCTTCCAGAATAAGTTCGGGGAGAAAACAATTCCCGAGGTCAGGGCGTGAGGTCGCTCACTCGCTCGCGGGAGGGCTCAGAAGTCCCAGGCCGACAGCACCGCGACCACCACGACGAAGGCCGCCACGAAGGCGGTCGTCCGCAGGAGGCCGGCGATGCCGCGCCGCACGGTTTCCGGTGCCATCACCACAGCATACGGCAGATCGAAGGATAAAGTTCGGATCACCGAAATCTTCTCGCCGCTACGCTGAGGCGCGTGATCGTGACCGCCCTCTCCACCGCCCACCAGGACTATCTGAAGACCATCTGGGCGATGACGGAGTGGGATGCCGAGCCGGTGACGTCCAAGGCGCTCGGCGCCAAGCTGGGCCAGCCGCCGTCGACCGTCTCGGAGACCGTGCGCCGTCTCACCGAGCGCGGACTCCTGCGCCACGCGCCGTACGGGACGATCGAGCTCAGCGAGGCCGGTCGTGCCGCGGCCGTGCAGATGGTGCGTCGCCACCGCCTCCTCGAGACCTTCCTCGTCGACTACCTCGACTACGCGTGGGACGAGGTCCACGACGAGGCGGAGATCCTCGAGCACGCCGTGTCGGACGCCTTCGTCGAACGCCTCGACGACAGGCTCGGCCGGCCCGTCCGGGACCCGCACGGTGACCCGATCCCCTCACGTGACGGGTCCGTCCCCGGACTGGGTGCCGTACGCCTGAGCGAGAGGCACGATCCGGCGACGTTCGTCGTCGCCCGCGTCTCCGACGCAGATCCCGACCTCCTGCGCCACCTCACCGGGCTCGGCGTCGTGCTCGACAGTCCCCTGGTGCTCGTGGAGCGGCGAGACTTCGCGGGGACGCTCGCTGTCGAGATCGGCGGCATCGCCACCGAGCTGGGACTGCGCGCCGCCGAGGCGATCTGGGTGCTGCCGGCCGACTGACGACCGGCGTGCCACGACCCGGGGTGCACACCGGGCGCAGGGCGAGCACAATGCGAGACGGGACTGTCAGGGGGACGTCCCGCCCACGAGGGGGGATCCATGACGCCCGATCTACGTGCTCGTCTCGGAGCCGAGGTGCTCGGCTCGTTCTGGTTGGTGCTCGGCGGTTGTGGCGCCGCCGTCCTCGGAGCGGTCTTCGTGACACCCGAGGTCGGCAACCTGGGCATCGGACACCTCGGCGTCGCGTTCGCGTTCGGCCTGACCGTCCTGACGGGCGCGTACGCCGTCGGCCACATCTCGGGGGCCCACTTCAATCCCGCGGTCACCGTCGGCCTCGCCGTGGCACGGCGCTTCCCGTGGCGTGACGTGGGTCCATACGCCGCCGCGCAGATCGTCGGCGCGTCGATCGCTGGAGCCGTCCTGCTCGCCATCGCCCGTGGGGTGGAGGGCTTCTCCGCGGTCGACAGCGGCTTCGCGACCAACGGGTACGGCGACAGGTCGCCCGGCGGGTACGCCCTGTGGTCCTGCCTGGTGTGCGAGATCGTGATGACGGCGATGTTCGTCTACATCATCCTCGGCGTGACCTCGAAGCGTGCCCCCGTCGGGTTCGCGCCGCTGGCGATCGGCCTCGGCCTGACGCTGATCCACCTGATCTCCATCCCGGTCACGAACACCTCGGTCAACCCGGCCAGGTCGCTCGGCGTGGCGTGGTTCGCCGGGGCGGACGCCCTGGCGCAGGTGTGGCTGTTCATCCTCGCGCCGTTGATCGGCGCGGCCATCGCCGGAGCCACGTTCGTCTTCATCACCGGCGTCGACCGGTCCGACGTCGACGTGGTCGGAGACTCCGACTCCTGACCTCTCTCCGCACAGCGAGCCGGGCCCGCACCCCTGACAGCAGGGAAGGGCCCCGCCTTGCTAGCGTCAGGAGCACGTACGTGCCTGTACGCCCCGCCCTTGCAAGGAGATGTCGTGAGCGCAACACCCGTGAAGGTCGCCGTCACCGGCGCCGCCGGTCAGATCGGCTACAGCCTGCTCTTCCGGATCGCCGCCGGCGATCTGCTCGGCCCGGACACCCCGGTCCAGCTTCGTCTGCTCGAGATCACGCCCGCTCTCAAGGCGCTGGAGGGCGTCGTGATGGAGCTCGACGACTGCGCGTTCCCGCTGCTCGACTCCGTCGAGATCGGCGACGACGCCAACACGATCTTCGACGGCGCGAACCTCGCCCTCCTCGTCGGCGCCCGTCCGCGGGCCAAGGGCATGGAGCGGGGCGACCTCCTCGAGGCCAACGGCGCGATCTTCACCGCGCAGGGCAAGGCGCTCAACGACCACGCCGCCGACGACATCCGGATCGGCGTGACCGGCAACCCGGCCAACACCAACGCGCTCATCGCCAAGACCAACGCGCCGGACATCCCCGCCGAGCGCTTCTCTGCGCTCACCCGCCTGGACCACAACCGCGCGATCTCGCAGCTCGCCGCGAAGACCGGCGCGAAGGTCACCGACATCTCCAAGATGACGATCTGGGGCAACCACTCGGCCACCCAGTACCCAGACCTCTTCCACGCCCAGATCGCCGGCAAGAACGCCGCCGAGGTCGTCGGCGACCAGGCGTGGATCGAGAACGACTTCATCCCGACCGTCGCCAAGCGCGGCGCTGCGATCATCGAGGCCCGCGGTGCGTCCTCGGCGGCGTCGGCGGCGTCGGCGACGATCGACGCGGCGCGCGACTGGCTGCAGGGCTCGGCCGAGGGCGACTGGGTCTCGATGGCCGTCTCGTCCGACGGCTCCTACGGTGTCCCCGAGGGTCTCATCTCGTCGTTCCCCGTCGTGACTCGCAACGGTGACTGGGAGATCGTCCAGGGCCTCGACATCGACGACTTCTCGCGGGCCAAGATCGACGCCTCGGTCGCCGAGCTCGCCGAGGAGCGCGAGGCCGTCACCAAGCTCGGCCTCATCTGAGCGCAGGCACGATCTGCGAAAGCCCCGACCTCCGGCCCGTACGGGCTGGGGTCGGGGCTTTCGTCGTCCCGTCAGCGCGGTCTGCCGGCGGCCCTGTCGTCGCGGCGGCGCTTGAGGAAGATCATCGGCAGGAAGAATGCGGCGAGCGCCGTCACCAGCCACACGATCAGTGCCGCAAGAACCCAGGTCGTGACCCCGGAGATCGACAGTCCGTCGGTCGCCACCCGGGCGATGATCAGCGCGACCAGGGTCGAGACCAGCCCGATGCCGCCGAGGAAGGCCGGCGCGTTGCGCGCCGCGACCGTCGTGACGAACGGCGACAAGATCACCTGAGCGAGGGTGAACACCACGACCGCCGTCGCGAATCCGCTCGCCTCGACGTCCATCTCGGGCAGCGCCCAGGTCGCGACGAGGATGCCGACCGCGCTCGACCCCAGCGCGATGGCGGCGTTGATGAGCAGCCGGATCATGGCCGCAGCCTAGCGGCGACCGACCTCGCGTCGAGGTTTCGTGCTCAGGAGCCGATCCCGGGGGGTACGACGAAGGCGAGCGTGACGAGCCCGGATCCCAGGAACAGCATCCACGCGGTGTCGAAGACCCGGCCCCGCACCCGAAGGAGCCCGGTGCGGGGCTCGGGGAGGACGGCGCGCACGGCGCCACCGAGGACGAGCGCGCCGCCGAGCAGGATGATGCCCTGCCGCCACGCTCCGAAGGCCACGAGAGCCAGACCCACGACGACGGCCACGACCAGCGCGGCGTACATCTGCGTGCCCGCTGTGAGACCCTCCCGTCGGCTCATGCCACGCCGGCTGCGCGTTCGGAGGCCTCCACCACGTTCTGGAGGAGCATCGCCCGGGTCATCGGTCCGACACCTCCGGGGTTGGGCGAGACCCATCCGGCCACCTCGGCGACGCCCGCGTCGACGTCACCAGCGATCTTGCCCTCCGCGTCACGGCTCACGCCGACGTCCAGCACCGCCGCCCCCGGCTTGACCATGTCGGCGGTGATGATCGACGGCACACCCGCCGCCGCGACGACGATGTCGGCGCGCCGCACCTCGGCGGCGAGGTCGCGGGTGCCGGTGTGGCACAACGTGACGGTGGCGTTCTCGGAGCGTCGCGTCAGCAGGAGCCCGAGCGGGCGTCCGACGGTGACGCCGCGTCCGACCACGACGACGTGGGCGCCGGCGATCTCGACGCCACCCCAGCGCAGGAGCTCCACGATCCCGCGTGGCGTGCAGGGGAGCGGGGCGGGCTCGTTGAGCACCAGCCACCCGAGGTTGGTCGGCTGGAGCCCGTCGGCGTCCTTCGCCGGATCGATCCGTCCGATGACGGCGTTCTCGTCGATGCCCTTGGGCAGCGGGAGCTGCACGATGTATCCCGTGCACGCGGGGTCGGCGTTGAGCGTGTCGACCGCGGCGAGCACCTCGGCCTGCGTGGCGGTCGCGGGCAGGTCGACCCGGATGGACTCGATGCCCACCTGCAGGGAGTCCCGGTGCTTGCCGGCGACGTAGATCTGGCTGCCGGGGTCGTCTCCGACCAGCAGCGTGCCCAGCCCCGGTCGTACACCGCGCTTCGCGAGGGCGGTGACCCGCTCGGTGAGGTCGGCCTTGATCGCCGAGGCCGCTGCTTTGCCGTCGAGAATCTGTGCGCTCACCCGAGAAGTCTCGCATGCAAGACTTCGTGCGGGCCCCCTCGCCTCGGAACCCTCGGAGTCGGGCCGTACGCGCTCTGACGCACGGCCCGACGCGTCAGTGGACGAAGTGACGCGACCCGGTGACGTACATGGTGACCCGGGCGGCGTTCGCCGCCGCGACCACCTCCTCGTCACGGACCGAGCCGCCTGGCTGCACCACCGCACGGACCCCGCCGTCGATGAGGACCTGCAGCCCGTCCGCGAACGGGAAGAACGCGTCCGAGGCAGCGACCGCGCCGCTCGCCCGCTGCTCACCGGCGCGCTCGACGGCGAGCCTGCAGGAGTCGACACGGTTCACCTGGCCCATCCCGACGCCGACGGCCGCGCGGTCCTTCGCGAGCAGGATGGCGTTGGACTTCACCGTGCGGCACGCCTTCCACGCGAACGCCAGGTCGGCGAGCGTCGCGTCGTCGGCGGGCTCACCCGCGACGAGGGTCCAGGCCGCCGGGTCGTCGCCGGGTGCGTCGACGTGGTCGCGGGCCTGCATCAGCGCACCGCCCGAGATCAGACGCAGCTCGATCCGCTGAGCGTGCTCGTCCAGCGGGGCGACCAGGATGCGGATGTTCTTCTTGCGGGTCAGCACCTCGACCGCGCGCGGCTCGAACTCGGGCGCCACGATGACCTCGGTGAACACCTCGGCGACCTTCTCGGCCATCTCGACCGTCACCGGCCGGTTCGCCGCGATCACGCCCCCGTACGCGGACAGGGGGTCGGTCGCGTGGGCCTTCGTGTACGCGTCGAGCACGTCGTCGCCGACCGCGATGCCACACGGGTTGGCGTGCTTGATGATCGCGACCGCGGGCTCGTCGAAGTCGTTCGCGGCCCTGCGCGCCGCATCGGCGTCGACGTAGTTGTTGTAGGACATCTCCTTGCCGTGGAGCTGGGTCGCGTTCGCGATCCCCGGCCGCTCACCGTGATAGAGCGCCGCAGCCTGGTGCGGGTTCTCGCCGTAGCGCAGCACCGTCGAGAGCCCCCAGTCGCCACCGATCCACGCCGGGAACTGCTGCTCGGGCTGCGGCGCGTAGACGTTCTCGAACCACGACGCGACCGCGATGTCGTACGACGCGGTGTGGGTGAACGCCTCGGCGGCCAGCCGCGCGCGCTGGGCCAGCGTGAACCCCCCGCCGCGGACGGCGTCGAGCAGGGCGTCGTAGCGTCGCGGATCGACCACGACGGCGACCGACGGGTGGTTCTTGGCCGCCGCGCGGACCATCGACGGGCCGCCGATGTCGATCTGCTCCACCACGTCGTCAGGCGCGGCGCCCGAGGCCACCGTCTGCCGGAAGGGGTAGAGGTTGCTGACCACCAGGTCGAACGGCTCGATCTCGAGGTCGGTGAGCTGCTCGACGTGGCTGTCGAGCCGGAGGTCGGCGAGGATTCCCGCGTGGAGGCGCGGGTGCAGCGTCTTGACCCGGCCGTCGAGGGTCTCGGGGAAGCCGGTCACCTCTTCGACCCGCCTCACCGGCACGCCTGCCTCGGCGATGCGCTCGGCCGTCGACCCGGTCGAGACGATCTCGACCCCCTCGGCATGGAGGCTGCTGGCGAGCGCCTCGAGCCCCGTCTTGTCATAGACCGAGATCAGGGCCCGCTTGATCGCGCGCCTGCCGTCGTCCTGACGTGCGCCGTACGCGTCATCGCTCATCCGATGGTGACCTTTCTTCCGGCGATGGTCCAGCCTCCGCGGACCATCGCTCCGACGGCGTCGACGAGCTGACGACGCTCTGCTTCCTTGATCCGCTCGGTGAGCGTGTCTTCGGTGTCCTCGTCGAGGACCGGGACGGCGACCTGGGCGATGATCGGCCCGGTGTCGACGCCGTCGTCGACGAAGAACAGGGTGGCGCCCGCGACCTTGACCCCGTACGCGAGGGCGTCGCGCGGTCCGTGGATCCCCACGAAGCTCGGCAGCAGCGAGTTGTGGGTGTTGACGTAGCGATCGGCGAAGGCGGCGAGGAACTGCGCGCCCACCAGCTTGAGGAAGCCCGCCGACACGACGAGGTCAGGCTCGTACGAAGCCACGCTCGCGGTCAGGGCGGCGTCCCAGGCAGCCCGTTCCTCGTGGTCGCGGAGCCGGTGGACGAACGTGGCCGCACCGGCACGCTCCGCGCGGGCGAGCCCTTCGATCCCGTCGCGGTCGGCGCCCACCGCGACGACCTCGGCACCGTAGGCCGGGTCGCGGGATGCGTCGATCAGGGCCTGCAGGTTGCTGCCGGACCCGGAGACCAGCACGACGAGCCGTGCCGGACGGTCAGTCGACGGGGGTGGAGTCCGGCGTGTCTGGGACCGCGGAGGCGGCGTCGTCTGCTCCACGGCGCCCACGATAGTGCGCCGCGGCCGCGCCGACCGCGCCACCCACGGCGAGGACGACGATCGACAGCGGCACCGCGAGGCCGACGTCGGGACCGGTGTGGCCCAGCCGTCCTGGTCCGATGGCGCCGCCGGACAGGAGCAGGCCGACCGCGACGGCCGAGCCGGCGAGCGCACCCGACCCGGCACCCGCGGTGAGGACTGTACGAAGGGTGCCTACCCTCGCCCCGTCCGGTCGCGGGGCCACGGTGGAGTATCCGGCGACCGCACCGGCCAGCAGGGGCACCACGGCGAGGACCACCAGCCATGCCGGACGCGGACCGACCGGCGGCAGCGCAGCCAGGACCGGCAGGGCGGGAACGGCTCCCAGACCGCTGGAGGTGAGCGTCACCGAGGTGCCCGTACCCACGGCGTACCCGGGGCCGAGGAGGGCAGCAGCGTTCCACAGGACGAGGTTGGGCAGGACGAGCACACACACGAGGAGCAGCCCCACGCCGCCGAGGACACCAGGGTTCAAGCCGCTCCAGAGTGCGCCCGCGGCATCGAGGCGCACCACGAGGCCGCCGATGACGAGCAGCGCCGCCACGGCGAGCACCACGGCCGCGCCGAGCATCGCGCCCCGCAGCGCAGCCCGCCCGAGCACGGGCAGCGCCAGGTACTGGCGACGGGCGACTCCCGTCCCCTGGGCGCACCCGGTCGTCCCGCACAGCGCGCCCAGGAGGAAGCCCGCGAACGCGGCCCGCAGCGGCTCGACCTGCACCGCCGCCAAGGCCGACCACCACGCCACGAGGACGAGCACCACCGCGTACGCCGTCCCGCACGCCAGGCCGGCGATCACCGCCTCCCGCACCGAGGACGACACCCCGTACGCGGCGGCGAGCCGCGACACCGCGCCGTGCAGGAGCACCACGACGAGGGCGAGGAGGCCCAGAGGGATCGCGTTGATCACCGTGCTCCCGACCGCGACGCCCGTCCCGTGGGCGGCGAGCCAGCCGATCGCGCCGCCGCGCAGCGCTCCTCCGGCCGTCCCTCCCTCGCCGGAGAGCCAGACCACGACGGTCAGGCCACCGCAGAGCAGGAGGCCGATGGCGGCGGCGAGGAGGGCGCCGGTCGCGCCGGCCGCCCAACCAGGCCGCCCGACGCTGACGAGGCGTCCACGAACAGGGCCCGGTGCTGATCTCAAGGTCTCGGTCATCATCACCATCGTCCCTGTAGCCTGGGTCGCCGGGACGGAGGCACGCCGGACGCGCTGCCAGGGGGACCGCCCAAAAGACCGAGCACCTCACCCCGACGTTGGGAGATCCGAGTCATGCCGAAGGTGGAAGAGTTCGACACCTTCTACGACTCCACCAGCCGCTACGTGACCCACCTCACGTACGCCGAGAGCGGTGACCGCACGCTCACCGAAGAGGCGGTCGCCGAGGCGTACGGGAAGGCGTGGCAGAGCTGGGGCAAGCAGCGGACCCGCGACCCTCTCGCGTTCGTGCGCGGCGAGGCGTTCCGCCACGCACGCGTGGCCCGCGGCACCCGGCCGTGGCGCCGCCGGAACGAGGACGACAGCGACGTCGCCCTGATCGAGGCGCTGCAGGGACTCGGCAACCGCACCCGTCGGCTCATCATCCTCCAGACCCTGGGCGAGCTCGACCTGTCCTCCGCTGCTCGCGACCTCGCGATGACCGACACTGACGCCGTCACCGAGACCCAGCAGGCGGTCACCGAGCTCGAGCAGGCCCTGGGCCAGAGCATCGGGCAGGTCGAGAGCCGCCTCCTCGGACTGTCGGAGATCTCCGAGCGCATCCCCCTCCAACGCCCCGCCAGCATCCGCGGCAAGGCGCGCAAGCGCAGCCGCCGCCGCACCCTCGGCTCCGTCGCGGCGGCGACCGCGGCGGTGGTGGCCGCCGGGTTCGCCGTCGCACCGACCGCTCCGCTGAGCCCCGCCCACGCGCAGGAGCGCAACCGCGTCGGCGAGCGCATGGTCGAGCCAGCGCGACCCGGTGACGCGGTCACCGCGCGCTCGCTGCTCAACGCGATCGAGGTCGGCCGGATCAACCCCAAGCGCGACTGGACCACGGTCACGACGGTCGCGGACGAGTCGGTGGTGGACGACGAGGGTGAAGCCTCGGCAGAGCCCGCCGGCGAGGACGTCCGTGACACGAGTGACGACCCGCTGACCTCCTGCGCCCCGCGACGCTTCGCCACCGACCGGCCCGCCAAGACCTATCTCCGTGAGTTCGAGGCGTACGGCCAGCCGGAGCAGGCGGTGCACGTCCTCGAGGTCGCGCGCGACACCCAAGGTGCGGAGCAGGCGTTCAAGCGTCGGCTCCAGTGGTACGCCGACTGCGCGGTGCCGCGGGTCCAGATCACCTCCAGCAGCGCGACCGTGGCCGGGGCGGCGTCGCCGGTGACGATCCTGCGGCTCCAGGAGCTCACGTCTCCCACCAGGACGCTCACCATCGGTCTGATGCAGACCGGCGTCGTCAACACGATGCTGATGCACCGCGCCGACGGCTCGGCCGCCCCGTCGATGGCGGCGTTCGGCCAGACGCTCGTCGAGGGCATGCGGCTCGCGTGCGCCGCGTCGGGCGGTCCCTGCACGACGTCGACGAAGGTCGTCGGGGCACCGCTCCCCCGGACGTCGTCCAACCCCGGCTTCCTCGCCGCCGTCGACCTGCCTCCGGTGGGTGCCCAGTCGCAGCCGTGGGCGGGCACCGAGCCCAAGGCACCCAGCGACAACCCCGCCGCCACCATGTGCGACCGCGCCAACTTCCTCTCGCGCGGCGTCGTCAAGGCGCGTGGTCGGATGTACGTCGTCCCGAACGACAAGGCTGCGCCGCGAACCTTCGGTATCGGCCAGTCGATCGCCACCTTCCGGACGCCGGCTCGAGCACGCGCCTTCGTCAAGAGCCTCGAGAAGCGCATCGCGAAGTGCGAGGACCGCAACCAGGCGGCCACGATCTCCGCCGGCAAGCCGATCCGTGGCGCCGGCTACACCGGCAAGACCTGGCGGATGTCGTTCGAGACCGGCCGCAAGTCGGTGATCAGCTATCGCCTCGCGCTCGTCGTCCGGGGCGCCACGGTCACCGAGGTCGCGCAGTCGGGCAACAAGCGGGCCGACCTGAGCGCCGGGCAGTTCTCCCAGATTGCCGATCGCGCCGGCCAGCGCCTCGCCCACTGGCGCTGACCGGCGTCGAGCCGCGTCCCCGCTAGGCCATGGCGGGCACGGGGTCGGCGATGGCCGCGTCCACGAGATCCTGGTCGACAGCCGTGGCGGCCAGCAGTCCCGCCGAGATGGCCGTGACGACCGAGGCCAGCGGCATCGGCAACGAGGCGAGGTGCGCGAGGTCACCGGCGGCATAGATCCCGTCGCGACTCGTGCGACCCAGCTCGTCGGTCCGGATGCAGCCCGACGGCAGCATGTCCAGGCCCAGCTGCTCGGCGAACGGCGCGGCCTGGGCGAAGGAACCCGTGGTGACGAACATCCCGCCGATTTCCTCGGCCGGCCCGTCGGCGAACGACACCACCGCCCCGTCGCCGCGACGCTGGACGCCGGAGATCGGCTCCTCCCGCACGTGCACCCCGTTCCTCGCGAGGAGCTCACGGGTCTCCCCCTCGAGGTCCTCGCCGTCGGCGAGCACCGTGATGCGGTCGGCGATCCGCGCGAGCAGCATGCTCACACGGCCTGCGTGGGGACCGCTTCCGAGGATGGCGACGTGGCGCCCCTTGAGCTCGTACCCGTGGCAGTAGGGGCACTGGGCGACGATGTCGCCCCACAGCTCCGCCAGCCCTGGGGTGTCGGGCAGCGTGTCACGCAGCCCGGTGGCGAGGATGACGTTCTTCGCGCGCACGCGCAGCGAACCACCGTCGGGCGCCGCACCCACGCGAACGCTAAAGACATCTCCCTCGGGGACGACTTCCGTCACCTTCGCCTCGCACGTCTCCACCGTGTCGTACGCGGCGAGCTCCGCGCGAGCCGCCGTACGGAAGTCCTCGGGCGAGGTCCCGTCGCGGGTGACGGCGTTGTGCATGTGCCGCGCCGAGGCGTTGCGGTACTCGCTGGAGTCGAACGCGACCACGTCACGCCGCATCCTGCCCAACGTCAACGCGGCCTGGAGTCCTGCCGGGCCTCCGCCGATCACGACGGCGTCGTAGGTCTTGTCCGGTGCGATGGTCATGGTGTCCTCTCATGCTCTGGGTTGATTGAGGTACCCAGCATGTGACTTCATGTCAACATGAAGTCAACCTCCGACGAAGTGACATGGTCCGTGGGCGACCTGGCGGCCAGGTTCGACCTCCCGACGAACGTCCTCCGGCACTGGGAGTCGGTCGGCCTGCTCGCGCCAGGCCGAGACGCGGGCGGCAGACGCCGTTATGACGACAGCGACGTCGTCCGTGTCGCCGTCATCCTCCGCAGCAAGGCCGCGGGCATGTCCCTCGACCAGATCCGAGTACTCCTGGACGCGCAGTGGGCCGGACGGCACAGCGTCCTCGAGGCGCACATCGCCGACCTGGACCGGCGGATGGCCGAGATGGTCCGGTCCCGCGAGATGACCGCCCACGCGCTGGAGTGCCGGGCGCACGACATCACCTCGTGCCCGAACTTCCGGTCCACCCTCGACGACGTCCTCCAGGGCGGCGAGTGGAACGCCGAGGGCCCGGACCACACGTGATGCCGTACGCAGAGGCGCCCCCCCCCGGCACCCGGTCGGGGCGCCACGTACCTGCCGCGCGGGCGCGGCCGTCGGGCCTGCGTCAGAGAGCCTTGAGGATCTCGCGCATGAGCTCGGCGGTCTCGGACGGCGTCTTGCCGACCTTGACACCGGCGGCCTCGAGGGCCTCCTTCTTGGCCTCGGCGGTGCCCGAGGAGCCCGAGACGATGGCGCCGGCGTGGCCCATCGTCTTGCCCTCCGGGGCAGTGAAGCCTGCCACGTAGCCGACGACCGGCTTGGTGACGTGCTCCTTGATGTACGCCGCGGCCCGCTCCTCGGCGTCGCCACCGATCTCGCCGATCATCACGATCGCCAGGGTCTCGGGGTCGTTCTCGAACGCCTCGAGCGCGTCGATGTGCGTCGTCCCGACGATCGGGTCGCCGCCGATGCCGATGGCGGTCGAGAAGCCGTGGTCCGACAGCTCGTACATCATCTGGTACGTCAGCGTGCCCGACTTCGACACGAGGCCGACCGGGCCCTTGCCCGCGATCGTGTGCGGAGTGATGCCGGCCAGCGACTCGCCCGGCGTGATGATGCCCGGGCAGTTCGGCCCGATCATCCGAGTCTGCTTGCCCTCGAGGTACGACCAGACCTCGGCCGTGTCCTGGACCGGCACACCCTCGGTGATGACGACCAGCAGACCGATGCCCGCGTCGATCGCCTCGACGCAGGCGTCCTTGGTGAAGGCCGGCGGCACGAACACGACCGACACGTCGGCGCCGGTCTCGGCCATCGCCTCCTTGACGGTCCCGAAGACGGGCAGCTCGACCTCAGCGCCGCCCTTCTTGTGGGTCACCGTGGTGCCCGCCTTGCGGGCGTTCACACCTCCGACGATGTTCGACCCGGCGTCGATCATCAGCGCGGTGTGCTTGGCACCCATCCCGCCGGTGATGCCCTGGACGATGATCTTGGAGTCTTTGTTCAGGTAGATCGACATGTCCTCGACCCCTCTCAGGCGTTCGCCAGCTCGGCGGCCTTGTCGGCCGCGCCGTCCATGGTGTCGACCAGGGTGACCAGCGGGTGGTTGCGCTGGTCGAGGATCTGCCGACCGAGCTCGACGTTGTTGCCGTCGAGGCGGACGACGAGCGGCTTGGTCGCCGCGTCGCCGAGCAGATCGAGTGCACCCACGATGCCGTTGGCGACCTCGTCACAGGCGGTGATGCCGCCGAAGACGTTGACGAACACCGACCGGACGTCGGGGTCGCCGAGGATCACGTCGAGACCGTTCGCCATCACCTCGGCGTTCGCGCCGCCGCCGATGTCGAGGAAGTTCGCGGGCTTCACGCCGCCGTGCTTCTCACCGGCGTACGCGACGACGTCCAGGGTCGACATGACCAGGCCCGCACCGTTGCCGATGATCCCCACCTGGCCGTCGAGCTTGACGTAGTTGAGGTTGAGTGCCTTGGCCTTCGCCTCGAGCGGGTTCTCCGCGCTCTTGTCGACGAAGGTCTCGTGATCGGGGTGGCGGAAGTCGGCGTTGTCGTCGAGCGAGACCTTGCCGTCGAGCGCCTCGAGCTTGTCGCCGGCCAGACGCGCGAGCGGGTTGACCTCGACCAGCGTGGCGTCCTCCTCGACGAAGACCTTCCACAGCGCCTCGATCAGCGTCACGGCCTGCTCGAAGATCGGCTCGGGGAAGGCTGCCTCGGTCGCGATCGCGCGGGCCGTCGCCTCGTCGACGCCGGTGCCCGGGTCGATCGGGATCTGCTTGACGGCGTCGGGGTTGGTCTTCGCGACCTCTTCGATCTCGACACCACCCTCGACCGACGCGATGCAGAGGTACTGCCGGTTGGCGCGGTCGAGCAGGAAGGAGAAGTAGTACTCGTCCTCGATGCTGGCGGCGGGCGCGACCAGGACACGGTTGACCGTCAGGCCCTTGATCTCCATGCCGAGGATGTCGCTGGCGCGGTCGAAGGCCTCCTGCGGCGTCTTGGCGAGCTTGACGCCGCCGGCCTTTCCGCGGCCACCGGCCTTGACCTGGGCCTTGACGACGACTGCGCCACCCAGGTCTTCGGCGCCCTTGCGCGCCTCTTCAGGGGTGTTCGCCACGACGCCGAGCGTCACGGGAACCCCATGCTTGGCGAAGAGCTCCTTCGCTTGGTACTCCATCAGATCCACGGTGATGCCGTCCTTTTGGTACAGGTGCGCTGCCGTACAACCTTCGCGACTTTAGCCCCGTGAGCCTCGTCACAACCGGACGGGGTGCGCGGACTAGGATCCGCGCATGGCAGGTGACAGCGCTCCTCTCAGTGTGCCTTCTGCAGGCGTGACGCTCGCCGTGCACCGGTCGGGCACCCGTACGGGACCCACCGTCGTCCTCTTGCACGGCTACCCCGACGACCACCACGTCTGGGACCGGGTGGTTCCCCTGCTCGACGATCACGACGTCGTGACCTACGACTCCCGCGGCGCCGGCGAGTCCTCGGCACCGAGCGCCCGAGCGGGTTATCGGGTGGAGCGGCTGGTCGACGACCTCGTCGCCGTCCTCGACGCCGTCCGCCCCGACGGCGGCGCCGTCCATCTCGTCGGTCACGACTGGGGCTCGGTGCAGCTGTGGGCCGCGGTGTTCGCCGCGGGCGACGACCCCCGACTTCACGGACGGATCGCGTCGTTCGTGTCCATCAGCGGGCCGGACCTGCGGCTGTACGGCGCGTACCTCCGTACCTCCGCGCGCGAACACCGCTGGCGGCGCCTCGCGGGACAGCTCGCGAAGTCCTCCTACATCCTCGCGTTCCAGGTGCCCGTCATCCCCGAGCTCGTCGTACGCGCGGCACCAGATCGAGTGCGACAGGCACTGGCGCGCTCGCAAGGGCTCGAGGAGGACCACTGGCCGGACTCGTTCGGGACGACGGCGGCCAACGGGCTCAACCTCTATCGCGCCAACGCCTTCCGGTCGGCGTCGTCACCGCTCCCCGAGCCGACGGACATCCCGGTGACGCTGGTGATCCCGGTTGAGGACGACTTCCTCTCGCCGTCCTTGTACGACGGGCTGTCGCACTACGTACGGCACCTGTCCCGGCACGAGGTCAGCGCCGGTCACTGGGTGCCCTGGACCCGGCCGGAGGCGGTCGCCTCCACGGTGCGGGAGACGGTGTCGGCGGCGCCCGGCACGAACTGAGATCGAGGTCATAGACGGGCCGTCCCTCCCCCGCCACGACAGGGATCCAGAGGCTGACCTTGACCAGTCGCCCAAGATGCAGGACAGTGGTCCGGTTGTCACTCTTCGGTAACGGGGGCGCTTCCGTTAGGGTCAACATCCAGGCAGTCCACAGTGGAGGTTGAGTACGTGACGTCGCGCCCCGCGCCCAAGCGCCGCGCCGAGAAGCCCAAGAGGGGCATCTCGCGACCGTCAGACTCCACCACCCCCAACGCCTCCGCCGCCACGAGCGGACGCAGGGTCGCAGGCCGTACGGCCTCCCCCGCCGGCGAGGCGACGCGATCTCCCCAGATCCACCCGACGCCGCTTCCCGCGTCGGCCGTCGAGACCACGCTCATCCGGACCGAGATCACCGCGGTCCGCACCGAGGTTGCCCCCCAGGCCGAGGTCAGCCGCCCGCAGCCTGCGCTTCCTCAGCTCCCGAGCGCGATCGACTCCTCTGCCGGCTCGTCCGCGACGCCCCCCGCGCGTGACCAACCTTCCGCACCGGGCCGCCGGGCCCGGCGTTCCGAGCCCGAGGTCGCGCAGAGCGCCCCGCGTGAGAGCGCCCCGCGTGAGAGCGCCCCGACCGGCTCCACTACTGCGTCGTCCTACCGCGGCAAGCGCGCCGCAGAGCTCCCCCCGATCCCGGCCGAGTCCACGGCCACGATCGATGCGGTCTCCGAGCACACCACGATCACCGAGCGACGCTCCGGCGAGATGCGCACCGCTCGCCGTGCCACTCCTCCTGGCTCCCGCTCCGCCCACACGCGCACCCGTCGCTTCCCCGGGCTCCCGACGCCGGCTGTGATCGGTGCCGCCGCCCTGGTGGTTGCCGGTTTCGGCGCGGTGGCCATGTCGTCGGCCAAGCCGCCGGTCATGGAGACCGCCGACTTCAAGGCGCTGTCCGCCGACGTCTCGGGTGGCGCGGCCGCCAAGCGGTACGACCCCAACAACGTCGACGTGACCCGTGACTTCGACCGGGCGTTGATCGCCAAGCAGGCGGAGCAGCAGGCCGCTCAGCGCAGCACCGCTCTCTCGCAGCTGGCCGACAAGACAGAGGCCCGCTCGCAGGAGATCAAGAAGAAGCAGTGGGTCCTCCCGCTGACGGGCTACCGCCTGACCGCACGCTTCGGCCAGTCCAGCTCGCTCTGGTCGACGACCCACACCGGGCTCGACTTCGCGGCCCCCTCAGGCACGCCGCTGGTCGCGATCGCCCGCGGCACGGTGACCAGCACCGGCTTCGACGGGGCGTACGGCAACAAGACCGTGCTGACCCTCGAGGACGGCACCCAGATCTGGTACTGCCACCAGTCGTCGGTCAAGGCCAGCGTGGGCGACTCGGTCGCGCCGGGCAACGTGATCGGCTATGTCGGCTCGACCGGCAACGTGACAGGCCCGCACCTCCACCTCGAGGTCCGGCCCACCCCGGACACGCCGGTCGACCCGATGACCGCCCTGCGCGAACACAACGTCTTCCCCTAACCCGTCGCGGGTC
>NZ_JARBCJ010000055.1:0-17804 GCF_028803055.1 Mumia sp. | reverse complement strand
CGGCACGCAGACGACTGAGGGCGGCCGACCTGGGTCCCACCCCCTCCTAGGGCGTGACCGTGATCGGTGTCCCCGCGTAGACCAGGCGCCAGTCGACCGACGCGAAGACCGCGGGATCGATGGAGCCGACCTCACTCACCCAGTCGATGAGCAGCTGCCGGATCTCGACCTGGGCGTTGTAGACGACCGGTGCTGTCGTGACACCCGGGAAGTTGCCGCCCCCCGACTGCCGGTAGTTGTTGATCGCGACGACGAACCGCTGGTCGTCGCTGACGGGAGTGCCGTCGTACGCGAGTCCGACGATGCGCGACCCGACGGGTCGCGAGAGGTCGACGTCGTACGTGAGCGGGGCGTCGAGGCCGCCCATGATGTCGTAGTTGTAATCGGGCGTGCCGTTGGGTGCCGTGTCGGTGACGGCATTGGTGACCGCGCTCGACGGCACCGGGCCGGGGGCCGTCACGGGCTTGAAGTAGCGTGCCGAGAACTCGAGATAGGCATGAACCTCAGCGCCTGTCAGGACGATGCCGAGCAGCGTGTTGTCGTAGATGTAGAGGCCGGCCACGTCGCGCACCGAGACCTCCCCCGCCGGGATCGCGGCTGCACGGTTGAACGGCGCGGCGATGCTGAGCACCGGCAGAGCTGCCTCGGGCGTGCCTGCGATCGCCTTCTTGACCGCGTCCGCCTGCACGTAGTTGATGAAGTCGATCGCCGCGGTGTCCTCCCACGGCGCCGTCGCCGCCGACATCGACGTCAGCGCCGAACCGATGACGGAGTTGACGTACGTGATGACCTTGTCGTGGTCGGCCTGGAGCAGCCTCACGATCCGAGGGTCCTCGTCGACCGTGTTGGCGTTGAGGACCTGCGACGTGACGCCGACGACCTCGTAGCCGGGGCCGCGGCGCCGACGCCTGACCGTCACGTCGATCGCCGACAGACGCATCCCCCAACGCAGCGGCTCGGTGAGGACGACCTCCCTGCCGGTCTGCGTGTTCGTCACGGTCCGTTGCGCGATCTCCACATGAGCGTGCCCGACGAGGATCGCGTCGATGCCGGGCACCTCCTGCGCGAGGAGGGTCGAGGCGTTCTCCGGCCACGGGAGCGCGTCACCGTACGAGGACGAGGTGTCGGCTCCGGAGTGCGCGGAGACGATCACCACGTCGGCACCCGCTCGGCGCATCCTGGGAACCCAGTGCTTCGCCACCTCGACCAGCCCGGGGAAGACCAACCGTCCCTCCACGTTGGCCTTGTCCCAGATCGCGATGCCGGGGTTGGTCAGACCGAGGATGCCGACCCGGACGGTGTGGCGTCCGACGCGGATCCGCTTGATGACGAACGGCGGGAAGACCGGGAGCCCGGTCGCCGCGTCCTGCGCGTTGGCACCGAGCAGAGGGAAGTCGCACTGTCGTTCGAACGTGCGCAGGAGAGGGAGACCGTAGTTGAACTCGTGGTTGCCGAGCGCGGCGGCGTCGTAGCCGATCGCATTCATCGCGCGCGCCATCGGGTGGACCACACGCCGGCCGATCGGCTCGATCCTGGCGTAGTAGTAGGCCAGGGACGTCCCCTGGATCGTGTCGCCGGCGTCGATGAGCAGCGGGCACGGTGAGCTGTGGTGCTGTCGCATCGCGTCGACCAGCGTCGAGATCTTGGCGAGGCCGATGTCGTTCTGCGCGGAGTCGGTGTATTCGGCGTTCTTGAAGTAGTCCCAGTTGAAGACGTTGCCGTGGAGGTCGGTCGTGCCGAGCACGGTGAAGGTGGCGGTGTCACGCCCGTGTCCGGGCCGGCGGCCGTGGGCGGCAGCAGGCGGCGCGGCGTACCCGGCTGCGGCCAGGGCCGCGGCCGCGGCTGACCCGCTGAGCACCGTACGGCGGCGGAGCGCGGCCGGTGTCCGCCCTCCGGTGGTCTGAGCTGGTTGCCGGGCTGGTTGCTCGGGGGACGGCGTCGGGGTCATGGACACTCCTCGGGGCGAGCGCATCGGGACCTGCTCATCGTCGCGCGACCATCCCGCGAGCGCCTCGTCAGAACGTGACGTGATCTGGTCAGATCTCGGGCACGTCCTTCCAACCAGCTCCTGCGACGACACCCTCGAGGAACCCGCGGGCACGCTCCGTGCGGGGATAGCGGTCGACGTGCTCCCAGAACTCGGGCCCGTGGTGCGGCACCAGCAGGTGGGCCAGCTCGTGGACGAGGACGTAGTCGACGACCCACTCCGGGAAGCCGTGCAGTCGGCTAGACAACCGGATGGTGCCGTCCTCCGGTGTGCAGGAGCCCCATCGCCGCCGCTGGTTGTCGACCCACCGCACGCTCGTCGGGCAGGCGGCGCCGCCCAGGTATCGGGCACTCAGCGCGTCCGCGCGCGCATGCAGCGCGGCGTCGTCGCGGTGGACGCGCCGGTCGCGTCGCTCGACCTTGGCGACCATCGTGTCGACCCACCGCTGCTCCTCGGCGTGCGAGAGGCCGGCCGGCATGAGGATCACGATGCGGGAGCCGTCGCGATAGGCCTGCACGGACTTGCGCCGACGGGCGCTGCGGCGGATCTCGACATGGGGCCGGTCGGGGGCGCCGGGAGTGGAAGCACGGTCGAGGGCGGCGGGCATGGGATCACGGTACGCGCCGCGACGGGGAGGATGAATGCTGCGTCCACAAGGCTGTGACCGGCGTCCGGGCAGGTCAGCAGGCCTCAGCCGCCTCAGAGAGGCCCCCCTGTCCCCGGCTTGTGCACCGGTTCTCCCACGCTTTCCACAGCGACACCCGGCGGTTCCCACAGACTATCCCCAGGTTTTTCCACAGGGGTGGACAACGACACGCGGCATGGAGTTGCCGGGTGCGCGGGTCGCCCGTAGCGTCGATGGGTCGGTGCTGGTCAGGCCGGGCGTCGGCTAGGGGAAGGCAGGCGGACGACTGGCCGGGACCGACTCGTGCGGCGACCTGTGGACTGCCGTCCGCGTGTGGACGACGCCCTCGCTGCGCACCGTTCCTCGGGCAAGGTGGATCGACCCCCTCTTTCCACCTGCCCGAGGAGCCCCCGATGAAGCCCCTCCTGCGACCCGGCACGAGCGTCGTGCGCCGCAGTGCCAGAGCGCTCCAGATAGGCACCGTGGCCGGCGCCGCCCTCGTCGTCGCTGATCGCCAGGGCGTCGCGGCCGTCCTCCGGGGCGCCGACGGCACGCGCGACCTCGACACGATCGCCGCGACCTCCCAGCTGCCCCGGGCCGTCGTCGCGCAGGCAGCCGCCTCGCTGCTCGAGGCCGGGGCCCTGCTCGATGCCCGCACCTGGGACGACGTCGGCGGGGCCGCCCTGATGGGTGAGGCCAGGGCTCTCGCAGCGTGCGGGGAGTCGCGCGAGCAGGTGGCCGACAGGTTGCGCGCACGCTCGGCGGCGCCCGTCGAGATCGTCGGTGACCGCCTGACCGAGGATCTCGCTCGTCGACTGGGCCAGATCCTCGGCGAGGCCGGCGCCGACCTCGTCGGCACGATCGGCGCCCAGGGTGCTCCCGCTCTCGTCGTGGTGATGTCGGCGGGACCGAGCCCGCGTGAGGCCTTCGACGTCCTCACCGGGGAGGGCGTGGCTCATCTGCCCGTGGTCTGCGAGGCCGATCGCGTGCGCGTCGGCCCGCTCGTACGCCCGGGGCTGACGCCCTGCGTCCGGTGCGACGACGTCGACCGTGCCGGCTACGAGCCGACCTGGCCGTTCGTCCTCGAGCAGCTCGCCCGACCGATCGCCCAGGCCCCGGCGACCCACCCGCACGCGCTCGACACGCTCACCGGATATGGGGTCGCCGTGCACCTGGCGGGTCTGGTCCTGGCCTTCTGCGACGGACGACCGTCGGCTGCCGAGGGCGCGGTCCAGGTCCTCGGACCGGGAGTCCAGGTCGGCGCGGTCACCGCCGTCGCGCTGCAGCCCGACTGTCCGTGCCAGATCCTCACCGCGGGCGAGGGGTTCGATCCCCGCGTGCGTGTGGCGCGGGGTGTCAGAATGACAGCATGACCGACGGTCCAGACACGCCCGACGACGACGGCCGCGGCTCGGCCGTCCCCCACGGGTCGTTCTCGCGAGCGGTCAAGCTCGCCTCGCTGCCGATCGGCTTCGCCGGCCGCACCACCTTCGGCATGGGACGCCGCCTGGTCGGCGCCCCTGCCAACGCGGTTCTCACCGAGGTGCAGCTCCGCACCGCCGAGCAGATCTTCGCCGTTCTCGGTGAGCTCAAGGGCGGCGCGATGAAGTTCGGCCAGGCGATGAGCGTGTACGAGGCGGCGGTCCCACCGGAGCTCATGGAGCCGTACCGCGAGGCGTTCGTCCGGCTCCAGGACGACGCCCCGCCGATGCCCGTCAAGACGGTGCACAGGATCTTCGCCGGCGAGCTGGGGCCGAGGTGGCGTGAGCAGCTGGTCGAGCTCGACGACACACCGGCTGCCGCGGCCTCCATCGGTCAGGTCCACCGTGGCCGTTGGTTCGACGGCCGCGAGGTCGCGGTCAAGGTGCAATACCCCGGTGCCGCGGCGGCGATGCGGTCGGACCTGCGCCAGATCGGTCGGCTGAGCCGTCTCTTCGCCGTCGCGTTCCCCTCCATCGACGTCAAACCGCTCGCGGAGGAACTGGCCGAACGGGTCCGCGAAGAGCTCGACTACGGCCTCGAGGCAGAGGCGCAACGTGCGTTCGCCGCAGCCTTCGCCGACGACCCGCAGATCGTCGTCCCCGACGTCGTGGCGCACACCGAGACCATCCTCGTCACGACATGGATGGAGTCCAAGGCGTCGCTCGCCCAGATCATCTCCGACGGCCTGCCGAGCGAGCGCGACCACTACGGCGAGCTCTTCGCACGCTTCCTCTTCGCCGGGCCGAGAAGGGTCGGCATGCTGCACGCCGACCCGCACCCCGGCAACTACCGGATCCTCGACGACGGACGACTCGGGGTCGTGGACTACGGCGCGGTCGCTCGCGTCCCCGGCGGTCTCCCGCCGGTGATCGGACGTCTGCTGCGCGCTGCGGTCGACGACGACTACGCGACCGTGGTGGACGGACTCCGTGAGGAGGGGTTCATCAAGCCCGGGGTGCGCATCGACGAGGAGATCATCCGGTCCTACCTCGAGCCGTTCGTCGAGCCTGCACGCCACGAGGTCTTCACGTTCAGCCGTGAGTGGATGCGCGAGCAGGCCCAGCGGGTGTCGCGGCCCGCGCGAGAAGGGCTCGGGACCGCGATGAAGATCAACCTGCCGCCGTCATACCTGCTGATCCACCGGGTCTGGAGCGGCGGCCTGGCCATCCTCAGCCAGCTCGATGCCACGGCGCCCTTCCGCGGGATCCTCGAGGAGAGCCTCCCCGGCTTCGCCGACTGACCTCGCCCGACACGAGGGACGGGCAGCATCCGGTGGGATGCTGCCCGTCTCCGTGGTCTGGCAGCTACAGCATCCGGGCGATCCGGCTGCGCACGCCGTACGCAACGCGTACGAGGCGTTCGATCATCGGGGCTCTCCTTCGGCATGGTGACTCCGTCAGGCGACGGCGTCCTTGCGAGGGCGTCCCCGCGGCCGCTTGCGGGGGATGACGGTGCCCTTCAAGAAGAGCTCGCCACCCCACACCCCCCACGGCTCCCCGCGCTCGAGCGCCCCTGCCAGGCACTCGCGGCGGATCGGGCACTCGAGGCAGAGTGCTTTTGCGTCCTCGACACCCATCGGTGTCTCGGCGAACCAGAGCTCGGGGTCGCGGGTACGACACGGGATCGACGTGTGCTGCACCTCGTGCTCGAGCACGGCGGTCGTCATGGTTTCTCCTGAGAATGAGAGATGGTTGCTGGTGGTGGGCAACACGGTCTCTGTCGGGAACGACAGGAAGGCCGCGGATCCCTGGTGTGGGTTCCGCGGCCTGTGTGGCGTCTGATCGACGGTTAGGTCGAGTCAGGACTCCGGCGAGCAGATCCCAAGGACTGGTGGATGTCGGCATTCGGCGACGCGGCGACGAAGGACGGCATGAGCCACCCGAGGTATCGCGTGCGCGTCGCAACGGCAGCGACGTCACAGACGTCGGCGCCGCCGAGGTTCTTGATGCTGCCCATGACGATGCACGCTCCTCTCTCAGGTCGATCGGGCTGACGAAGCAAGACTCTATGGCGCCCTTGCGACAAGGCGCAAACCAATTATTGCCAAGTTTTCGATAATTTATTCCGCGGCCGTCACGCCTCGCAGAGTGCCAGGACGTCGGCGCCGTACTTCTCGAGCTTGGCGCGACCGACTCCGGGGACCTTGAGGAGATCGGTCTCCTCCCGGGGCCTCGCCTCGGCGATCGCCGTCAGCGTCGCGTCGGTGAACACCACGTAGGCGGGGACCTTCTGGGCCGACGCCTGCTCGCTGCGCCACCCGCGGAGGCGTTCGAAGAGGTCCTCGTCGTAGGAGGACGGGCAGTCGAGACAGCGCCCGAGCTTGCGCTCGGCGCCGGTGGTGAGGACCGCGTCGCAGCTGCGGCAGCGGGCGATCGAACGCTCCTTGCGTGTGCGGCGGCTTCGTCCGGCCCCCACGACCGGCTCCGCGTCGGCCGGCCGCAGGCCGTCGAGGAACCGGCTCGGGCGTCGGTTTCCGCGTCCCCCGGGGTTGCGTGCCAGAGACCAGGAGATCTCCAGCCGGTCGCGGGCACGCGTCACCCCCACGTAGAAGAGCCGTCGCTCCTCCTCCACACCGGCGTCGTCGGTGGCATAGGCGATCGGGACGGTGCCCTCCTGCATCCCGACCAGGAACACCGCGTCCCACTCGAGGCCCTTGGCCGCATGGAGCGTCGTCAGCGTGACGCCCTCGGCGATCGGGGCGTGGGCGTGCTTCGCCCGTCGATCGAGGTCGTCGACGAGAGCGGTGAGGTCGGCGTCGGGTCGCGCCGCCTGCAGGTCGGCCGCCATCGAGACCACGGCATGCAGCGACTCCCACCTGTCGCGCTGGGCGCCGGCTGTCGTCGGGGCGGACTCGGTGTAGCCCATCGTGGCGAGCACGGTGCGCACGTCGGACACGAGGCCCTCCTCCCCCGCATCGCCGCCGCGAGCCTGCCCGCGCAGCAGGGTGACCGCCTGACGCACCTCCGCACGGTCGAAGAACCTCTCGACACCACGCACGACATAGGCGAGGTTGCGCGCGGCGAGCGCCTCCTCGTAGGCCTCGGACTGCGCGTTGGTCCGGAAGAGGATCGCCATGTCGCGCAGCGACGTGCCGCCCTCTCGGAGCTGGAGGATCTGCGCCGCGACCGACTCGGCCTCGGCGACCTCGTCGGAGTAGGACGTGTAGGTCACGGCGGGACCGGGCTCGCGCTGCGCTCTGAGGACCACGCCGTCGCGCCGTCCACGGCTGAACACGGCGTTGGCAGCCGCGACGACCTGGGGTGTCGAGCGGTAGTTGCGCACGAGCTCGATGCGCTGGGTGCCGGGATGGTGCTTCGAGAACTCGTTGAGGTGCTTCGGGGAGGCACCCGCGAAGGAGTAGATCGTCTGCAGGGGGTCGCCGACGACGCAGATGTCGTGCCGCCCGCCGAGCCACTGCTCGAGGAGCGCGGCCTGCAACGGGTTGACGTCCTGGTACTCGTCGACGACCAGCCAGCGGTACTGGCGGCGGATCTCGGCGGCCACTCTCTCGTGCTCGGCCAGCATCGAGACCGTGCAGAGAAGCACGTCCTCCATGTCCATGCGGCCGCGGTCGCGCTTGACCTCCTCATAGGCCGCCATCACGTGCGCGACCGTCGCGTCGTCGACGGCGTCGAGGCCGCGGTGCGCCAGCGGGGCGAGCCGGGGGTAGTCGTCGGGGCGGACGTTGGACACCTTGGCCCACTCGATCTCCGCGGCGAGGTCGCGCAGCAGCGCCGAGTCGGTCTGCACACGGCACCGTCTGGCGGCCTCGGCGACGAGCGGGATCTTGGACGCGATCAGCTGGGGAAGCCCGTTGCCGTACAGCCGGGGCCAGAAGTAGCCGATCTGGCGCAGTGCCGCCGCGTGGAACGTCCGTGCCTGGACGCCCTCCGCGCCGAGCTGTCGCAGGCGACCGCGCATCTCCCCCGCGGCACGCGCCGTGAAGGTCACCGCCAGCACCTCGGTCGTCTTGTAGACCCCTGTCGCCGCCCCGTAGGCGATGCGGTGCGTGATCGCTCGCGTCTTGCCCGTCCCAGCGCCGGCGATCACGCACACCGGTCCGCGCAGAGCGAGAGCGACCTCGCGCTGCTCGGGGTCAAGGGCGTCGAGCAGGCTGTCGGCGGACGGCACGGATCTCCTCGGGGGTGGTCGTGCGATTGGGGCGGGCGCGTAGGCGCCATAAACTTGGTGACGAGCGCCGGTCTCAGACCCGGCGAACGCTGCCACCCCCCAGCGTAATCGGAGAGAAGGACACACATGTCGGCCACGTTCACGATGTACTCGACGCCCTGGTGCGGCTACTGCAAGCGGCTCAAGGGCCAGCTCGAGCGGGAGGGCATCGCGTTCGAGGAGGTCGACATCGAGCAGGACGAGGACGCTGCCCTGGTGGTCGCCCAGGCCAACGGCGGCAACCAGACCGTCCCGACCCTGGTCTTCGCCGA
This sequence comes from Mumia sp., assembly GCF_028803055.1. Lineage (NCBI taxonomy): Bacteria > Bacillati > Actinomycetota > Actinomycetes > Propionibacteriales > Nocardioidaceae > Mumia > Mumia sp. Next base: position 9,268 of record NZ_JARBCJ010000055.1, on the reverse strand, counting down.
CGGGAGCGCACTGACGAACCCGTCGGTGGCCCAGGTCAAGGCCCAGCTCGCGACCATCGACGCCTGACCGGCGGCGGTCAGCCCCAGGAGCCGGTCAGGGGCGCGCCGTACCAGCGCTCGATCAGCCAACGCGAGATGGAGACTCCCCCGGGCAGGACGAGCTCTCCGGAGAGTGTCAGCCGCCGGACGTCCTCGCGGCTGAACCACCGCGCGTCCGTGGTCTCCGTGCCGTCGACGGTGACCTCGGTGGTCCGGGCACGGCCGAAGAACCCGAGCATCAGGCTCGACGGGAAGGGCCACGGCTGGCTCGCCGCGTACGAGACCTCTCCCACCTCGATGTCGGTCTCCTCGAGCGTCTCGCGTCGGACCGCGTCCTCGAGCGACTCGCCGGGCTCGACGAAGCCGGCGAGCGTGGAGTAGCGACCCTCTGGCCACTCGGGGCGACGGCCGAGCAGCGCGCGGTCGGCGTCGTCGGTGATGAGCATGATGACCGCGGGGTCCGTGCGCGGGAAGTGCGTTGCACCGCACTGCGGGCACCGGCGGACGTGGCCGCCCTCGCGGACGTCCGTCGCCGCGCCGCAGCGCGAGCAGCGGGGATGGGTCCGGTGCCACTGCGCGACCCCGACCGCGTGCACCGCGAGCCGTGCCTGGGCAGTGCCGAGCTCGGTGGCCAGCGACCGAAGCGCGCGGGCGGGCGGGGGGACGCGTTCGAGCATGACGGCCGCGTGCTCCGTCCCGTCGACGGTCCCCAGATAGAGACGGTCGCCCTCGGGCACCTCGGCGGCGCTGCGCCACACCAGCGTGTTGTCGTCGGCAGAGACGTGCTCACCTCCGACCAGGAGCACCTTGGTCTTGGGGTCGGACCACAGCGTGTCCATGAACCCGTCGTCGACCCGTCTCTCCGAGTGCCGGTTGTAGGCGCCGTCGGCGAACGTCAGGTGGTCGGTCACCCCTCGAGCCTACGTGTCGCCAGGATGGACGAGATGCTCGAGCGCGACCCGGTCAGGGAGGTCTGCGTACGAGACGGTCTCGCCGAGGCGTACGTAGTGGAACGAGGCGGTCACCTGGTCGAGCGGCACACCGTGCTTCTCCGCCCACGCGAGCCGGTAGACCGCCAGCTGGAGCGGGTCGGCCGTCGCCGCCCGGTTGGTCTTCCAGTCGACGACCTCGAAGCCGTCCTCCGTCCGGTAGACCGCGTCGATCCGCCCGCTGACGATCTGCCCGCCGAGCCTCAGGGTGAACGGCTCCTCGATCGCGTAGGGGACGCGGTCCCCCATCGGCCCCGACTCGAAAGAACGGATCAGGTCCCCGAGCTCGATCTCGTCCTCGATGTCGGTCTCGTCCCGACCCGGGAGCTCGTCGTCACCGATCAGGGTCTGCTGACCGAAGTGCGCCTCGACCCACGCGTGGAACCGAGTGCCGAACCGGGCTGCCGGCGCAGGCGGACGGGGCAGCGGTCGCGCCAGGCTCCGGGCGAACGCGTCGGGATCTTTGCGCATCGCCATCAACGACGTGGTGGACATCTGCGACGGGAGCGGCACCTGGACGACGTCGCCACGGGCCTCGCGCGCCTCGGCGAGCAGCCGCTCGATCTCGCCGTCGAGCTCGGTCAGGCGGGCGAGCTCAGCCGCCTCGACGGGGTCGACGGGGTCGACGGGGTCAGGAGGGTCGACAGGCGCCGGCGGGGAGGCGACGTAGGTCCGCACCCGCGCGGCCGCCTCTCGCCGGCGTACGAGGTCGTCCTCGTCGGGCTCGACCGGCCAGGCCACCGCCTCCACCCGGCCACGGAGCGGGTTGTCGGCGCCCTGATCCGGCTCCGGGGTCCACAGCTCGGCGTCGTCACCCCGGCCGCGCAGCCAGGTCGCGACGGTCTCGAGGAACGGACTGGGCTCTGACGGCGCCTTGCGGGTCCGGCTCCAGCGACTCGCGCTCGTGATCAGGAGGCGACGCGCGCGGGTGAAGGCGACGTAGCCGAGGCGTACCTCCTCCATCTCCGCCTCGGCTCGCATCGCCGCCCGGAACTCCTTGTCGCCGGCGCGGCTCAGCTCGGCCATGACCGGGAGCTCGGCACCGTCCCCACGAAGGTCGTGCGGCAAGGCGTGCGCCACGGTCGGCCAGGCCGGCCTCGATCGGGTCGAGGGGAAGGTGTCTGCGGTGAGGAAGGGGACGAGGACGACGTCCCACTCGAGCCCTTTGGCCGTGTGAACCGTGAGCAGCTTGACCGCGTCGGAGTCCGTCGGGGAGGCAACCTCGAGGCCGTCGTTGTAGGTCTCCTCGGCGTCGAGGTAGGCGAGCACCGCCGACAGCCCGGCGGAAGGGTCGGTGGCGACCACGTCGGCGATGACGTCGAGCAGGCGGGTGACGTTGTCCTGAGCGACACGGGCGGCCGTCCCGGGCGTGGAGGCGAGCTCGACGTCGATGCCGAGAGCCGCGACCGCCAGCCGCGCGGTGTCGGCGGGCGAGCCGCTCGCACGTCGCCGGAGCCCACGCAGGAGTCGCGCCACCTCGGCGAGACGGGCGCGGGCCTCCGAGGAGTACGGGAGGCGCTGGCGTTCGTCGTCGGGACTCTCGACCGCATCGGCCAACGACACGATCTCGGTGGGATCGATGCCGCGCACAGAGCGCTCGAGCTCCTCCTCCAACGACGTGGTGGCGACCTCGCGGACGGGGCCTACGAGCTGCTTGGCGCGGCGCCCCAGCAGCGCGAGGTCGCGTGGCCCGATGCGCCACCGAGGCCCGGTGAGGAGCCGCAGCAGTGCGGCGTTGGCCGTCTGGTCGGCGAGCACCCGCAGCACGGAGAGCACGTCGGTGACCTCGGGCTGAGCCAGCAGCCCCGACAGCCCGACGACCTCGACGGGGACCCCCCGCGCACGCAGGGCGGCGACGATGGTGGGGATCTCGCTACGAGTCCGGACGAGGATCGCGATCTCCGACCACGGGGTCGGCGGCTGTCCAGCCCCCTCGTGCGCCGCGACCACCTCGTCGACCATCCAGGCGATCTCGTCGGCCACGGTCTCGTGGAGCGCGGCGCGCACGGTGCCGCCCTCGGTGCCCTCGGCGGCGACGAGGGGTCGGACGACTTCGGTGACGTGGTAGTACGGGGCGGCGACACGGTTGGCCACGTCGAGGATCTCGGCCCTGCTGCGCCGGTTGACCCGCAGGTGGAAGAGGCCGCCGCGGCCGGCATCGCGCTGCCGGCTCGCCCCGATCCGGTCGGGGTCGGCCGGGAAGTCGTCGAGGAACGCGGTCAGGTTGCTCGCGGCGGCCCCGCGCCACCCGTAGATGCCCTGGCACGGATCGCCCACCGCGGTGACGCAGTGGCCGAGCCCGTCTCCGGGCTCACCGGAGAAGAGCCCTCGAAGCATGTCGCGCTGGGCGACCGAGGTGTCCTGGTATTCGTCGAGCAGCACCACCGAGAACCGCTCGCGCTGCGACTGCGACACCTCCGGGCACTCGACTGCGAGCCGTGCGCCGCGCTCCATCTGATCGGAGAAGTCGACGACGCCGTCCTCCGCCTTGGCTGCTCGGTAGCGCTCGACGAGCGTCACGAGCTCGTCGCGGCGGCGGGTGGTGTCGGCGAGGTCGTCGTGGAGCCTGACCTTGCGCATCTCGACCGTCGCTCGCTCGACGTCGACCCGTATCTCTGCGTCGCAGCGGCGGACGTCGTCGGGTGAGACCAGGTGCTCGGCCATCTGCCCGTCGAGCCCCAGGACGTGGCCGATCAGGTCGGGCATCGAGGTCGTCGCGTGGGCGAGCGAACCCGGATAGGAGGCGATGGCCCGGAACGCCCGTTGGAACCGGGACGCGTCGGTGGTGATCCGCAGGTCGGGCTCGTAGCCGAGCAGCAGCCCGTACTCGGTGATCAGCGTGCCGGCGTACGCGTGGTAGGTCGAGACGGTCGGCGTGCCGTAGCGCTCGAGCAGGTCGGGCACCCCTGCCTCGCGCGCCAGCGTCTCCAGCGCCTGCCGGACGCGGTGCGCGAGCTCGGAGGCGGCCTTGTTGGTGAAGGTGAGTCCGAGGACCGATCCCGGGAGGACGCCCTCGTGCCCCACCAGCCACACCACGCGGGCGGCCATGACCGTCGTCTTGCCCGAGCCGGCACCGGCGATGATCGCGCTCGGGCGGTCGGTCGGCGCCTGGATGGCGGCCATCTGCTCGGTGGAGAACGGGATGCCGAGGAGCGCACGGAGGTGGTCGGCGTCGTGGATCAGCTGCGGGACCTCCACGGCGGTTGCCGTCATGAGGCCTCCTCCTCGGCGGCGGGTGCTGGGGCCACGGCATCGAGGACCGACGCACCCTCCGGCTTGGCGGGGCACATCCGCGCGAACTGGCAGAACTGGCAGGCCTTGGGGCTGGGTGTCGCGACCCACTGCTCCGTCCGGATGGTGCGCACCGCATCCTCGAGGAGGGCGTAGGCGAAGAAGGCGTCCTCCTCGCGCGGCGCGTCCTGGGGCTGGACCTTGGGAGCGGTCGCACGCTTGGCCGACTCGGGCAGCCGCAGGTGGACGAGCTCCGCCCCGCCGCTGCGCGCACGGCGCCGGAGCAACGGGTCGGCGGCCCCGTGCTCGACCGCGAGCTGGTAGACGCCGAGCTGCGCGTGCTCGGTGATCTCGCTGCCGGTGGGAGCGCGCTTGCCCGTCTTGAAGTCGACCACGTGCACGAGCCCGTCGACGTCGACCTCGACGCGGTCCATCGATCCGCGGAGAACCACCTCCTCGCCGGCGACCGGCAGCCGCACCTCGAAGGCGTGCTCGGCGGCGAGCGGACGTCGTCGCGCCGCCTGCTCCTGCTCCGCGTGCCACTGCGCGAACCGACCGATCGCCGCCCGGGCCTCGTCGCGCTCACGCCGGGCCACCCAGGGTGCGGCGTAGGCGAGACGGTCCCACACCACGTCGAGGGCGGCGTCGAGGGCCGCGGGATCAGCCGCGGAGCCGCCCTGGACGACGTCTGCGGCCAAGGCGTGCACCAGGAGTCCGAAGCCCTGAGCCGTCGAGCTCACGGCCTCACCCTTGGCCTCGTGCGTGAGGAACCACGACAGCGAGCACGAGGTGATGGCGTCGAGCGAGCTGCCAGACAGGCGCACCGGCTCGTCGAGGGTCCGGACCGGCTGCTCCGACCGGGTGACCTCGCGCAGGCCCCACCAGGTGTCGGGGTCGGCCGGCGCGGCCGCGGGCAACCGCGTCGCCGCGAGGGTAGCGAGCCGCTGGGCCGCTGCGTCGCGGACACTCTCGGTCGCGCCGTGCTGGGCCAGCTCGCGCAGCTCGGCGATCACCCCTCGGAGGGAGAGCCCACGGCGGGGGCGTCGCTCCGGGCCGCTGGAGACGTGGGTGGCGTGCCTCGCCACGTCGGCGACGAAGGGCGACGGCTGGTCTCCCTCGGGATCGGAGCTCTGGACCGTCGTGACGACCAGCCGCCGACGTGCACGCGTCACCGCGACGTAGAACAGGCGCCGCTCCTCCGCGACCAGCTCCGCCGCGGTCGGCGGGAGACGGAGCGAACCACCACCGGCCTCTTCTGCCAGGCGTTCGGCGCCCAGCAGCGTGCCGCGGTGACGGACGTCGGGCCACGTGCCCTCCTGGACGCCGGCGACGACGACCAGGTCCCACTCGAGGCCTTTGGAGCGGTGCGCGGTGAGCAGGCGTACGGCTGACCCGCGCTGGCCGCGCTCGGCCAACGTGTCGACCGGAACCTCGTGGCGCGCGATCTCGTCGAGGAAGGCAGCGACGCGCCGACGACGCTGGCTCTCCTCGGCCCGAGCCGCCAGCGCGAACAGGGCGACCACGGCATCGAGGTCACGGTGTGCGGCCGCGGACGCGTCGGCGTGGTCGGCCACGATCTCCTCGGCGAGGGGACGGCTCCTGCCCTCGATCGACGCGAGCAGGCGACCCTCCCACCCGGTCCCGCGCCACAAGGTCCACAGCACGTGCTCGGGCGACGCGTGGTCCGCGACGAGGCGAGCGGCTTCGGAGACGAGCGCGCAGGCGCGGTAGGCGCGCCGCGCGACGTCACCGGCACGGCTCCCGTGCCCGCCGCCGTCGACCAGTGGGGCAAGGCTCAGCGGCTCCAGGAGCAGCTCCACGAGCAGCGTGCGCGAGCTGCGCGGGAGCTGACGCTCACCGTCCTCGGCGTACGCGTCGCGTCGCCGGAGCTCCTGGCAGAGGATGCGCAGCTCGGCCGCGTCGAGGTCGCCGAGCGGGCCAGTGAGAAACCGCTCGACGCTCTCGGGATCGGGCTGACGTTGCTCGGCGAGCGCGACCGCGAGGTGCAACGCCGCGAGCAGGGCGGCCACGGCGGGCTCCGTGCGCAGCGGAACCTCCGCACCGGCCACCTCGACAGGGACCCCCGCGGCCTGGAGTGCCCGCTGGAGGCGAGGCATCGCGGCGCCGGAGCGGACGAGCACCGCCATGTCATCCCAGTCCAGACCCTCCTCGAGGTGCGCGCGTCGCAGCATCAGCGCGAGGTGCTCGGCCTCGGAGGCGGAGTCGGCGAACGTCCGCACCCACACCTCGTCGCCCTCGCCGACCGGGCTCGGCTCCGGGTCTCGAAATGCGCGCGCCTGCACCGCGAGGGGCCCGAGGGGGATGCGCCGGGCGACCTCACGCGAGGCGGCGAGGATGCGCGGGCCGAACCGCCGGGTGCGTCGCAGGGAACACACGGCCGCGGGGGCACCCTCACGGGTCCGGAAGGCGTCGGCGAAGCCGAGGATCGCCGAGACCTCTGCTCCGCGGAACGCGTAGATCGACTGGTCCGGATCACCGACGACGACCAGGTCGCGCCCGTCCCCCGCCAGAGCCTGCAGGAGGGCGACCTGAGCGGGGTCGGTGTCTTGGTACTCGTCGACGATGACGAAGGGGAACCGCTCACGCAGCGCCGGCTGGTGCTCGGGGTCGGCGACGACGAGGCCGGCTCGGTGGACCAGCTCGGCGTAGTCGATGAGGTTCTGGGCGTCGAGGACGTCGAGGTAGTCCTCGAAGAACCGTGCTGCGGCATCCCAGTCGGCGCGTCCGGCCACCGCACCGGCCGCGGCCAGGTCGACCGGATCGAGGCCGAGGGCACGGGTGCGGGTCATCAGCCGCTCGAGCTCCACGGCGAAGCCCCGCGTCCGCAGGGCGGGGCCGAGCCGCGTCGGCCACGGGACCGTCCGGTCGTCCAGCCCGCCGAGGACCAGCTCGCGGATGCGGGTGTCGGACTCCGACGCCGACAGCAGCTGGAGCGGCTCGGAGTAGCTCTTGGGGTCCTGGAACTCCCGCACCAGGCCGTAGCAGAACGAGTGGAACGTGGTCGCGAGCGGCGTCGCGACCGTCCGGTCGAGGCGGGTGGCGATGCGGTGACGGAGCTCCTCGGCGGCCTTGCGGCTGAACGTCAGCACCAGCGCCTGCTCGGGCCGGAGCCCGCGCCGCTCGATGCGGTCGACCACCGTCTCCACGAGCGTGGTCGTCTTGCCTGTCCCCGGGCCGGCCAGCACGAGGAGAGGGCCTCCCTCGTGGTCGACGACCGCCTGCTGGTGGGGGTCGAGCACGGGCGCGGGCGCTCGTCCGGCAGGCGGGGGGACCAGCGCGTACGCCGGTCGCCGGGGGTGGTCCGTCATAGGTCCATTCGATCAGAGCGGTCCGACAGATCCGTGGACCTCGTACGAGGCGGCGCGGATGTCGACGCGCAGGTCCCGGTCCAGCCGGCTCCGCAACGGCGTGCCCTCCTCGAGGTAGTGCTCACGGGCACGTCCACGAAGCGGCTCAGGGAGCGTGCCGTCGGCGCGGACCACACGCCACCACGCCACGGCTGCCCCGTACGTCGCCATCACGCGGCCGACCTGCCGCGGGCCACCGCGGCCCACGGCCTCGGCCACCTGGCCGTACGACACCACGTGGCCAGAAGGCACCTGCTCGGCGATGCGCAGGACCGCCTCGACGTACGCGTCGGGGTCCGGGGCATCCTCGCTCACGGGCCCACGATCTCACGGCCGGCGCCGGGGGCGTTTGAGGTGCTCGCACCGCAAGTGCCGCGGTCCCACCCCGTATTGCGGGTGCGATCGTCGTCGTTCGGGTGTGAGCACCTCAAACGCGGCGGGAACGCGAGGCGAGGGAGGCGGCCAACGTCACAGGTAACGGCGGCGGCCCCACTCGAGCTCGTCACGGATCCTCGCGATGCTCCCGCGGGTCGGGCTCCAGACCTCGTCCCAGAGGAAGCGCAGCATCCCGTGGCGACGACCGCACATCGCCCTCTCGCGCGTCCGCTCGTCGGTGACGACGTCGTCCGGCGACTTGCCGGGGACGAACCCGCGACCGTACTTGATCTTGCCGTCGAACTCCCCGAGCATCCCGTGCTCGAGCCAGGCGAAGTCGGATCGTCCGAGGAACGTGCCGTCGTCATCGCGGACGACGTACTGGAGATCAGGCATCGGCAAGCGGCACGCATGGAACATCCATCGCGTGACCGACTCTCCGGGAGACTCGGCGCGGCCGTCGGCGAGCTCCAGCGCGAGACGCGGGCCTTGGGCGCCCTTCCACGAGGCGAATGCCTCGCCGGTCGCCTTGAGCTCGTCTCGTGTCACCGTGCCGTGGTGGAGGGCGTCGTCCATGAGCACGAGCGCGCTTCGTGCGGGGGCCTTGACCCCCGCCTCCCAGATGGCGCGCGCCGGTGACGTCACGGTCCGCCCCCTGACCTGGACGAGATCCGGCTCGCTCACCGGGAACACCCGGTGGTCGACGCCCGCCCGACGGCGCCCCGTGAGGTCGTCGAGGCGAACGACGTCCACCCACGTGCGGTCGATGCCGACGAGTGGAAGCCCGTGGACCGCTGCGGACGACACCCCGCACAGGACCGCGTCCGGCGCGAGCTTGTCGGCGATCGCCAGGCACCGCACGGCGTACTGCTCGTCGGCACCGAGTGCGTCGTCGTGCTCCGCGAAGACGTACGTGCCGTGGCGGATGCGGCGGATCACCCCGGACCTGCAGAGAGACCCGAGTGAGGTCGTGTCGAGCCCGATGTCGCGGACGTCAGAGCGCAGGAAGTAGCCACCGCGGGCTGCCGCGAGCATCTCGAGCGCGACCAGAGCGTCAGGGTGCATCACCCGACCGTGGCGGATCAGGTGTCCGGCGTGCGTGCCGCATCCACAGCGTGCACGGCGTCCGCTCGGTGGTCCACACCGCTTAGAGCGGACTCGTTTGTGGGTGTCACACCCGGAACCCGGCGATCCCACCCCCCATTGGGGGGGGGGGGGGGGGCGCCGCGGTGGGGGCCCCCCCAACGGGGGGGGGCTGTACGCGGG
>NZ_JARBCJ010000054.1:0-17812 GCF_028803055.1 Mumia sp. | reverse complement strand
CGCCACGTGCGGTTCGCCAGGTGAGCGGTGCGGCGGCCGAGGTCGCGCACGTGGAGGTCCAGCTGGTCGGGCGCGTAGCCCATCACGGACGCGACCTCCGGCACGAGGTCGGGTGTCAACCGGTCGGTGGGACGGGCCGCGACCTCGTGCAGGACGTCACGGACGTCCAGCAACGCCGCGCGGAGCGCCTCGAGCTCACGGTGCGGCACGTCGACCAGCCAGCTGGCGACCAGGGCACGCATGACCGTCCCGTCGCGCAGGCCACCCCCTGACTCCTTGAGGTCCATCACCGCCGACTGCGCGAGCCAGCCGAGCCGCTCGACGCGTTCGTGGGTGGCGCGCTCCAGCTCGGGGAGGCGACGACGGGCCGTACGGCGCCACGCGGTGAGGATCTCCGACCGCAGCGCGACCACCGCGGCGGTGTCACCCGCCACCGCACGCGCGTCGAGCATCCCGAGCGCGGCGCGGTAGTCCGCGTCGGCGGTCTGCAGCATCTGGCCGGCGCTGCGGACCGCGTGGTCCAGCGTGACGCCCCCGTCCCACAGCGGGTACCAGATCTTTTCGGCGACCTGCGCGACGAGCGCAGACGAAGCGCCGTCGCGATGGACGAGGACCACGTCGACGTCGCTGAAGGGCGACATCTCGGCACGTCCGAAGCCGCCGACCGCGACCAGCGCGAGGCCGTGCCGCTCGCCCTCAGGCAGGTCTGAGGCGGCCTCGGTGAAGCACTCACGCAAGCGCCGGTCCAGGGCGTCCGCCCTGGACCGGCGCCGTGCGCTGAGCTCCTCGGTCAGAGCGCCGCCTCGTCCGTCTCTCCGGTACGGACCCGGACGACGGACTCGACCGGGACGACCCAGACCTTGCCGTCACCGATCTTGCCAGTCGCGGCCGACTTCACGACCACGTCGACGACGTCCTTGACGTCCTCGTCCTCGGTCACGATCTCGACCCGGATCTTGGGGACGAGCGAGACGTCGTACTCGGCGCCACGGTAGACCTCGGTGTGACCCTTCTGACGGCCGTAGCCGCTGGCCTCCGTCACGGTCATGCCGGTGATGCCGAAGGTCTCGAGGGCCTCGCGGACCTCTTCCCACTTGTGCGGCTTGATCACCGCGGTCACGAGCTTCATGCCTTGGCTCCTTCGGGGGTGGTGGTCAGCGTAGCCGCCGTGACGGGACGGGCGACGCCCGACGCGGGTGCGAGGTCGTACCCCGACTCGCCGTGCTCGGCCAGGTCGATGCCCTCCACCTCGTCCTCCTCGGCGACGCGCCAGCCCATGACCGCCTTGATGGCCAGGCCGATGAGCAGCGTGAAGACACCCGACCAGAGGATGGCGAAGGCAGCGATCGCGGCCTGGACGACGAAGAGCTTGATGCCGTCTCCGTAGAGCAGCCCGCCCTCGACCGCGAGGAACCCGATGCCGAGGGTGCCGACGAGGCCGCCGACCAGGTGGACGCCCACCACGTCGAGCGAGTCGTCGTAGCCGAACCGGAACTTCAGGCCGACCGCGAGGGCGCAGAGGCCACCCGCGACGATGCCGAGGGCGATCGCGCCGATCGGGCTCAGCGCGCCACACGCCGGGGTGATGGCGACGAGGCCGGCGACGATGCCCGAAGCGGCACCGAGCGAGGTGGCCTTGCCGTCACGGATCTTCTCCACGACGAGCCAGCCGATGATGGCCGCCGCAGCGGCGACGGAGGTGTTGACCCACACGAGACCGGTCTCACCGGAGAACGCGGTGGCGTAGGCGATGGTGTTCTCGACGAAGCCCTCCGCACCGGCGCTGATCGGCTCGTCGGGCACCGACACGTACGAGCCCACGTTGAAGCCGAACCAGCCGAACCACAGGAGGCCGGCACCCAGCATCGTCAGCGGGAGGTTGCCCGGGCGGGTCGGCTCCTTGCCGAAGCCCCTCCGCTTGCCGATCAGCAGCACCAGGACGAGCGCCGCCATACCGGCGTTGATGTGGACGACCGTACCGCCGGCGTAGTCGATGGGGGCGATCGTCGCGGCGCCGTCGGTGGTGCCGAAGATGGCCGCGGCCAGGCCGTCGGCGCTTCCGGAGAGGAAGCCGCCACCCCAGACCATGTGCGCGAGCGGGAAGTAGGCGAGCGTGACCCACAGCGGCAGGAACAGCAGCCACGAGGAGAACTTCACGCGCTCGGCCAGCGCACCGCTGATCAGGGCCGCCGTGATGATGGCGAACGTCGCCTGGAAGGCGACGGTCAGGTAGTCGGTGCCCGAGACGTCGCGCAGCCCGAACAGGGTGAACGGGTTGTCGAAGAAGCCACCGATGCTGTCCTCGCCGCCGGAGGCGTAGGACATCGAGTAGCCCCACAACACGTAGACGACCATGACGACGCCCATGGCGCTGAAGGACATCATCATCATGTTGAGGATGGACTTGGTCCGCGTCATCCCGCCGTAGAAGAGCGCCAGGGCCGGCGTCATCAGGAGCACGAGCGACGCGGAGGTCAGGATCCAGGCTGCGTGGCCGGTGTCCATGGAACCTCCAGGGGATTAGGTATCTGAGACGTGACCGGCGCTCGAACGGCAGTGTCCGGGTCGGCTTCGTTGCGTTCAGATTCGCGGCGGTTCGTTTCCGGTCGAGCGACGCTGTGTTTCATGGAGGTGACACTTGACCAGGTTGTGTTACGCCTGAGTTTCAACGACGCTCCGTCCCACCCGGCCGCTCTTGTCGACCGATGAACCTCCGGCGGGTGAGGATGAGGGCATGGCCTTCTCCCCCTCGTCCGCCCGCCGTCGTGTGACCCTCGTCCTGGCCACCGTGCTGGGCGCCGGCGTGGGCGGCGCCTGCAGCGGCTCGCCGGCCGAGCCGGAGGCCGAGCAGCTCGCCGAGGGCCTCTCGAGCCTCGACCTCTCCGGCGTCGAGATCGACGACTCCGCCGCGGGCGCCGAGCTGACGCAGATCACCAAGGGCCTCGACGACCTCCGGCCGACCGTCTCGGTGAAGGGCGTCGCCGAGGAGGACGAGACGGCGACCGCCACCCTCGCCTACCGCTGGGAGTTCGGGCCCGACGTCGCCTGGGAGTACGAGACAAAGGCCGAGATGCGTCGTGCCGACGACACCTGGACGGTCGCCTGGTCGCCGTCGCTGGTCGCCCCGGACCTCGCCGAGGGCCAGCGTCTGCGCGTACGCACCGTGCCGGCGCAGCGCGGAGACATCCTCGGCGGCTCGGGGACCGTCCTGGTCACCGAGCGCTCCGTCCAGCGCATCGGGATCGACAAGACGGCCGTCCCCGCGGCCCGCCAGCAGTCGTCTGCCCGCGCGCTGGCGCGGATCCTCGGCATCGACGCGGACGACTACGCCGCCGAGGTCGCGGCCGCGGGTCCCAAGGCGTTCGTGGAGGCGATCGTGCTGCGTGCCGAGCAGCGAGCACCCAACGGGGACCCCGAGTCGGTCTTCGGAGCGAGGGTCCTTGGTGACACGCTGCCGCTGGCGCCGACCCGGACCTTCGCCTCCGCCATCCTCGGCTCGGTCGGCGAGGCGACCAAGGAGCTCATCGACAAGAGCGACGGACGTCTGTCCACCGGCGACCTCACCGGTCTGTCGGGGCTCGCGCTGCGCTACGACGAGCAGCTGCGCGGTCGCGACGGCTACGTCGTCGACATCGTCAGCGACGCCGTGTCCGACCCGGCGAACCCGTCCCCGTCGATCAAGGACGTGCCGGCGTACGAGCAGGCGCCGGTCCCCGGTGAGCCGCTGCGCACGACGCTCGACCAGCGTCTGCAGATCCTCGCCGAGGAGGTGCTCGCCGGGACGAAGCCGGCCAGCGCGCTGGTGGCGATCAGGCCCTCGACCGGCGCTGTGCTGGCCGCGGCGACGGGCCCGGGTGCCGCAGGACAGGCGATCGCGACCACCGGGCAGTACGCCCCGGGCTCGACGTTCAAGATCACGACCGCGCTCGCCGCGCTGCGCGCCGGTGTCGACCCGACGACGACCACGCCGTGCCCCGCGACGACCGTCGTGAACGGCAAGTCGTTCAAGAACTACGACGACTACCCCAGCAGCTCGCTCGGCCGCATCCGGTTCACCGAGGCCTTTGCGCAGTCGTGCAACACGTCGATGATCGGGCTGCGGGACAGGGTGGCGCAGAGCGACCTCGCCTCCGCCGCGGCCTCGCTCGGGATGGGCGTCGACCAGGACCTGGGCTTCCCGTCCTACTTCGGCTCCGTGCCCACCGAGGCACCCACGACCGAGCACGCGGCGTCGATGATCGGCCAGGGCAAGGTGCTCGCCTCGCCGTTCACGATGGCGACCGTGACCGCGTCGGTCGCCGCCGGCCGTACGGTCGTGCCCGTGCTGCTCCCCGATCGCGAGGCGCCCAAGGTCGAGTCCACGCTCGAACCCGCCGAGGCCCGCCAGCTCCGTGCGCTGATGCGCCGCGTCGTCACCGACGGCAGCGGCCGCGCGCTCGCAGGGCTCGGCGGTGAGGTCGGCGCCAAGACGGGGACGGCCGAGTACGGCTCACCGGTGAAGACTCACGCCTGGATGGTGGCGACCAAGGGCGACCTCGCGGTCGCGGTGTTCGTCGAGACGGGCGAGTCCGGCTCTCAGACCGCCGGGCCCCTCCTCAAGCGGTTCCTCGCCCGCGCACGCTGAGCCCGCCCCGTCCCGTCCCCGATTTGTGCAGTTGGCACGGGTTTGCGTCCCCGGATTCCTTGCTCAACTGCACAAATCGGGGACGGGGACGGGCGGTCGGGGACCGGGTGGGTCAGGACAGGAGCGCGTCCACGAACTCGTCGGCCACGAACGGCGCCAGGTCGTCGGCGCCCTCTCCGAGCCCCACGAGCTTGACGGGGACCCCGAGCTCTCGCTGTACGGCGATGACGATCCCGCCCTTGGCGGTGCCGTCGAGCTTGGTGAGCACGATCCCGGTGACGTCGACGACCTCGGCGAAGACCCGAGCCTGCGTCAGGCCGTTCTGACCGGTGGTCGCGTCGATGACGAGCAGCACCTCGGTGACCGGTGCCTGCTTCTCGATGACCCGCTTGACCTTGCCGAGCTCGTCCATCAGGCCGGCCTTGGTGTGGAGGCGGCCGGCGGTGTCGATGACGACGGTGTCGTAGCCGCCCTCCTTGCCGGTCTTGACGGTGTCGAACGCGACCGAGGCGGGATCGCCGCCCTCGGGACCACGGACGGTCGGGACACCGACGCGCTCGCCCCAGGTCTGGAGCTGGTCGGCGGCCGCGGCGCGGAAGGTGTCCGCGGCGCCGAGCACGACACTGTCGCCGTCGGCGATCAGCACGCGTGCGAGCCGCCCGACGGTCGTGGTCTTGCCGGTGCCGTTGACGCCCACCACGAGCACCACGCCGGGGGCGCCGTCGACACCCTTGGCGGCGATGCTGCGGTCGTACGACGGGTCGACCAGCGTCACGAGCTCCTCACGCAGGATCGACCGGGCGACCGCGGGGTCGGCGACACCCTCGACCCGGATCCGGGTGCGGAGGCGCTCGACGAGCTCCTGCGTCGGCGCGACGCCCACGTCGGCGGTCAGGAGCGTGTCCTCGATCTCCTCCCAGGTGTCCTCGTCGAGACGGTCACGGCCGAGGAGTGCGAGCAGGCTCTTGCCGAGCGAGGACTGGGAGCGGGCGAGCCGGGTACGGAGCCGGACCAACCGGCCCGCGGCGGGCGCGGGCTCCTCGATCGCGGGTCCCGGCGCGGTCGGAGCGGTCGCGACGGCTCCGGGCTCGTTGCCGGTGTCGGACTCGTCGATCTCGCCCGGCTCGGGAAGCACGGGCTCCACCCCGTCACCGGTCGGTGCAGGCTCCTGCTCGGGGCGCTCGCGGAGGTCGTCGAGACGGCGGTCGACGGTGTCGGCCGGCGGCAGGGCCTTGCCCCGCGAGCCGACCACGAAGGCGGCGATCCCTCCGATCAGGAGGACGGCGACGGCGAGACCGATGAAGACGTAGAGCGTGGTGGTGTCAGACACGATCCCTGATCCTAGTGGGCTCGCCGATCCGGACGACGTGCGACGCGGCCGCGAGCGCTCGCTCGTCGTGGCTGACGAGCAGGATGGAGCGCTCCGGGGCGAGCGCGACGAGGTCGCGCAGCAGGGCCTCGGCGGTCGCCGCGTCGAGGTGCTCGGTGGGCTCGTCGAGCACGAGGACGCGGTGCCCTCCGAGCAGCAGCCGGGCCAGTCCCAGACGCTGCCTCTCCCCGCCGGAGAGGCGGTCGCCGTTCTCCCCCACCTCGGTGTCGAGACCGTCGGGCAGCCCTGCGACGAAGGCCCCGAGACCCGCCGCGTCGAGGGCGGCCAGGAGCGTACGGTCGTCGGCCTGCGGGTCGGCGATCCTCAGGTTCTCTCGGATCGAGGTGTCGAAGACGTGCTCGTCCTGGCGGAGGGTCGCCACCACCTGGCGGACCTGGTCACCGGTCAGCGCGTCGATCGGCGTACCGCCGAGGGTGATCGTGCCCGCCCTCGGTGCGGCGAGCCTCAGGAGCACCGCGGCGAGGGTCGACTTGCCCGACCCGCTCGGTCCCGAGACCGCGACGACCGCACCCTCTGGGAGGTTCAGGTCGAGGCCACGGACGAGATCCTCGCCCTCACCCCACCCGAGGGCGACGTCGCGCAGGTGGAGGTCGAACCCGGCGGGGTCGGGTGCAGGGTGCTCCGGATCCACCACGTCGTCGTGAGCGGCGACCAGCTCGTCGATGCGTCGCCGGGAGGCCGCCGACCGTTGCGCCTGCTGCTCGATCGCGCTCAGGCCCTCGAGCGGCTCGGCGAGCGCCACCGGGGCGAGGACGACCACGGCGAGCAGGACCGGGCTCAGGGCGCCGTCGGCGACGGCGGCCACACCCGCCCATGCGATCAGGCACGTCGCGACGCCGAGACAGATCCGGACGACCATGACGCCGAGTCCGTCGAGGAAGGCGGCACGGCGCTCGGTCTCCGCGAGCCTCTCCCCCGTGCGCGCGACCGTGGCACGGGCATCCTCGGCGGCACCGTACGCCACGAGGTCGCGCGAGGTGCGCAGCGTCTCCGCGACCTCGGCGGCGAGCTCACCGCGCAGCCCGGCGGTCGCCGCGTTGGAACGACTCCCTCCGGTCCGTACGGCGACGAGGACGCCGACCCACGCCACGACCACCGCCGCAGCCAGCACGAGGCCGCCGCGGGGGAAGATCGCGAGGACGAACCCGACCACGATCGCCGACGAGACCGCGGTCACGGCCCGCGGGATGGTCGCCCGGACGATCCGGTCCTGGATCGCGTCGACGTCGGAGACGATCCGAGCGATCCTCTCCCCGCGTCGGCCCGCGGCGAGCGTCGAGGGCGACAGCCGCTCCAGCCGCTCGTAGACCGCGAGCCGGATCGAGGTGCCCACACGCAGGGCGCCGTCGTGGGTGTAGAGCCGCTCGACGTAGCGCAGCGCGGCGCGCGCGATCCCGAACGCCCGCACGGAGACGATCGCGAGCATGAGATAGAGCACGGGCGGGTGCTGGGCCGCACGCGAGATCAGCCAGGCGGAGACGAGGAGCAGCCCGATCGAGCTGAGGCTCGCGAGCAGCCCGAAGAAGCCGCCGAGGACCAGCTGGCGGCGCGCGGTGGTCATGCCGCCATCCCCGCGGGCACGAGGGGTACGACCCGGTCGGCGTCGTCGACGAGTGCGCGGCGGTGCGCCACGACCAGCACGGTGACGTCGGCGGCGCGCAGCGCTCGTCGTACGTCCTCCTCGGCCGCGGTGTCGAGGCCGGCGGTGGGCTCGTCGAGCAGCATCACGGTCGCTCCTGCTCGGCGTACCCGCAGCAGCGCCCGGGCGACGGCCAGACGCCGCCGCTCCCCCGCCGACAGGTTGGCCCCGCCTTCGTGGACCTCGCGCTGCGGCGAGAGATCGGGCGCGCCGGCGTCGCGGAGCGCCTCGGCGACCTCGTCGTCGGAGGCGTCACGCGCCCCCAGACGGACGTTGCCGGCGACGGTCCCCGACAGCAGACCGGGCACCTGCGGCACCCAGGCCATGCGCGAACGCCACGAGGCGAGGTCGATGTCTGCGAGGTCGTACGTCGTTCCGTCGGCCGCACGGACGGTGACACGGCCGGTGGTGGGGGCGACGAATCCCATCAGCACATCGACCAGGGTGCTCTTGCCGCACCCCGACGAGCCGGTGACGGCGAGCACGCGTCCTGGTTCGAGCACCAACGACGTCGGCGCGAGAGCGGGTGTCGTACGCCCCGGGTAGGACACGGAGACGTCGTCCACGACGATCGTTGCGCCGCCGAGGTCCGGTGCGACGGTCCGGCGGACGGCGACGTCCTGGTCGTCGAGGATCGCGTAGACGTCGTCGGCGACCGCCTGCCCCTCGGCCGAGTCGTGGAAGTGTGCGCCGACCTGGCGGATCGGCAGGTAGGCCCCCGGCGCGAGCACGAGGACGAACAGACCAGTCATCAGCGAGAGGTGGCCCTCGACGATCCGCAGACCGATCGACACGGCGACGAGGGCGACCGAGATCGTTGCGACGAGCTCGAGCACGAACGACGACAGGAACGCGAGGCGCAGGGCACCCATCGTCTCCTTGCGGTTGCGCTCGCCCACCTCGGCGATGCCCTTGGTCTGGTTGCGCGAGCGCCCGAAGACCTTGAGCACGACGAGTCCGTCGAGCACGTCGGCGAAGTGGTGGCTGAGCCGGACCATCGCGCGCCACCGCCGCTCGGTCCGGTCACGCGTCATGTAGCCGACCAGCACCATGAACACCACGATGAGCGGGAGCGTCACGGCGATCGTGATCCCCGACAACGGGTCGGCCACGAACACCGCGACGACGACCACCGCCGGCACGGTGAGGGCCAGCGCGAGCTGTGGGAGGTAGCGCGCGAAGTAGGTGTCGAGCTTGTCCATGCCGGGCCCGAGCAGTGTGACGACGTGGCTCGACTCCGGGCGAGCCCCGTGGTGGGGCGCACCGTCGAGAAGCCGGCCGACCACCTCCTCGCGCAGCTGCACCTTCACCCGTGCCGCCGCGCGTGCCGACACGACCGCGTGGAGCCAGCCGAGCGCGGCGCGGGTGAGGATCACCGCAGCCAGTGCCAGCACGGCGGCGGTGACGACGTCGACCAGTCCCGACCGCTCGAACCCCTCCGAGACGACCCGGGCGATGAGCCACGACTGGCCAACGACCAGCGCCGCCATCGCCGTCGCGATCACGACGCTGGCGGCGAGGTAGGTACGGACCGCCCGCGACCGCCGGACGAGGCGGGGGTCGAGCGGCGGCGACGAGGCGGTCCGTACGTTCAGGGTTGTCATACCGGCGAGTGCAGGTGCTCGTCGTCCTCGACCGCGATCGAGTCGACGCTGATCCGCTTGCGGAACACCCAGTAGCTCCACGCCTGGTAGCCGATCACGATCGGGACGAACACCACGGCCACCCAGCTCATGATGGTGAGCGTCTTGTCGGTGGAGGCCGCGTTCTCCGTCGTCAGGCTGTAGGCCGGATCGAGGGTGGACGGCATCACGTCCGGGAACAGCGCCACGAACAGCGACATCACGGCGAGACCGATCGCGGCCATCGTCCCCATGAACGCCCAGCCGTCGCGCCGTGCCCAGGCTGCGAGCAGGCCGCCCACGAACGTCAGCGCCGCGAGCCCGGACAGGGCCCAGACCCAGACCTTGTCGTGGTCGAGGCAGGTCCAGAGCAGGAATGCGACGGCCAGCACCGCGGCGACGAGGCCGATCTTGAGCGAGAACGCCCGCGCCCGCTCGTGGATGATGCCGCTGGTCTTGAGGGCGAGGAAGTTGGCGCCGTGGGTGAGGAACAGCGTCAGCATGACCACGCCCGCCAGCAGCGCGTACGGGTTGAGGAGGTCGAAGAAGCCGCCGACGTAGTTCTTGTCGGCGTCGATCTCGACGCCGCGGACGATGTTGCCGAACGCGACACCCCACAGCAGGGCCGGGACGAAGGAGCCGAAGATGATCGCGGCGTCCCAGCGGCTCTTCCAGGTCGCGTCGTCGCGCTGGTGGCGGTATTCGAAGGCGACCCCGCGCACGATCAGCGCCACCAGGATCAGGAGCAGCGGGAGGTAGAACCCGCTGAACAAGGTGGCGTACCACTCGGGGAACGCGGCGAAGATGCTCGCGCCGGCGACGATCAACCAGACTTCGTTGCCGTCCCAGAGCGGGCCGATCGTGTTGATCATCGTGCGGCGTTCGCGGTCGTTGCGGCCGAGGATCGGCAGCAGCATCCCGACACCGAAGTCGAATCCCTCGAGCACGAAGTAGCCGATGAAGAGGAACGCGATGACGCAGAACCAGATGGTGGTGAGTTCCATGATCCCTCTCCTCTCAGTACGCGAACGCCATCGGGCGGTCGTCGGGCTGCTTGCCTGTCTCGTTGTCCGGGTCCACCTCGGGCAACCCCTTCTTGACGGCTGCCAGGAGCAGCTTGACCTCGATCACCGCGAGAACGCCGTAGACGAGGGTGAAGACGATCAAGGACGTGAGCACCGTGCCGGCGCCGACGTTGGGCGACACTCCGGCCTCGGTCGGCATCAGGCTGAAGACGATCCAGGGCTGACGACCCATCTCGGTGAAGATCCAGCCGAAGGAGTTCGCGAGGAGCGGAAGGAGCATCGAGGCGACGGCGAGCCAGATCGGCCAGCGCTTGTCGCCACGCGGCACACGACCCCCGCGGGTCGACCAGAGCATCCACGCGCCGATCGCCATCGCCAGACCACCGCACGTGATCATCAGGCGGAAGCTCCAGTAGGTGACGGGGATGTACGGCTTGTAGTTGCCGGGGCCGTACGTCTCCTCGTACTCGGCCTGGAGCGAGTTGATGCCGCGCACCTCACCGTCCCACGTGCCCGTCGCGAGGTAGGACAGCACGTGCGGCACCTCGAGCTGGTAGAACGGCTTGTCACCGCTGAGCGACCCGATGGTGAGCACGGAGAACGGCGCGGGCTGGGCATCCTCGTACAGGGCCTCTGCAGCCGCCATCTTCATCGGCTGCACCTCGGTCATGATCTTGCCCTGGATGTCGCCGGTGACGATCGTGCCAAGGCCCGCGACGAGCAGGGTGACCGCTCCGAGGCGCAGGGTGGATCGGAAGGCGTCGGCGTCCGCGGGCTTGCGGCGGATCAGCCACCACATCGACACCGCGGCCATCAGCCCGCCGGCGACCATGAAGGCACCGAACAGCGTGTGCGGGACCGTGATGAGCACGACCTTGTTGGTGAGGACGTCGGTGAAGCTCTCGAGCTCCGCGCGTCCGCGCTCGGCGTTGAACGTGTAGCCGACCGGGTTCTGCATGAAGGAGTTGGCCGCGAGAATGAAGTAGGCCGACAGCGCGGTGCCGACAGCGGCGATCCACATGCAGGCGTTGTGCAGCGCGGGCGAGAGCTTGTCCCACCCGAAGATCCAGATGCCGAGGAACGTCGACTCGAGGAAGAACGCCAGCAGGCCCTCGACGGCGAGCGGCGCACCGAAGATGTCACCGACGAACCGCGAGTAGTCGGACCAGTTCATCCCGAACTGGAACTCCTGCACGATGCCGGTCACGATGCCCATCGCGAAGTTGATCAGGAAGATCTTGCCGAAGAACTTCGTCAGACGGAGCCACTTCTCGTTGCGCGTGCGCACCCAGGCCAGCTCGAGGCCTGCGACGAGAAATGACAGTCCGATGGTGATCGGTACGAAGAAGAAGTGGTACACGGTGGTGATCCCGAACTGCCACCGTGCGATCTCGAGTGCTTCCATGGTGCCCCTCAAGGCTCGATCAATCGTCAGGCTAAATCCGGAGCCGGTGGGCGGCGAATCCGGCGAGTCCTCGCCAGACCGTCGACGACGCTCTGTAGGAGAAACGCTACTACGCAGTGTCGTAGATCAGCAGGTGGGGTACGACACAGAGTCGTAGCCCCCCGGTACCCTTGAGCCATGGCACGACTGGGCGAGCTCGAGCGCGAGGTGATGGACCTCCTCTGGGAGTCCGCCACCCCCCTGACCGGACGCGAGGTCCTGGACCTTCTGACCCCCCGCAGGGACCTGGCCTACACGACGGTCACGACGATCCTCGACCGGCTCGCCCGCAAGCGTGTCGTCGACCGTGACCGGAGCGGACGCGCGTTTACCTACGCGCCCACCGTCGGTCGTGACGAGCTCACCGCCACGCTGCTGCACGAGGTCCTGGCCTCGGCCGGAGACGACCGTACGGCGGCGCTGGTGCACTTCGCCGAGACCGCCAGCAACGACGACGCCCGAGCTCTGCGCGAGGCTCTCGCGCGCATCGAGGCGACGCAGCCTCCGGAGACGCCGGCCACGAGCTCATGACCACCCCGCTCCTGCTCGGGCTGATCGGTCTCGCGCTGGCTCAGCCCGTCCCCGCGATGCTCGCGCGGATGGACTGGCCCTATCGCGCGCCGCGGGCGGCCGTCGTCCTCTGGCAGGCGCTCGCGCTCGCCGCGATCCTCGCCGTCGTCGGCGCCGGGCTGTCCGCGTCGCTGTGGCTGGTCGTCCGCGAAGGCGCCCCGAACCCCGAGCCCGGCGTGGCACGGATGGTGCTGCACGTCGCGTTCCTCGGGCTCACCGTCGTCGTCGTCGCTCGGACGGTGTGGTCGTTCCTCAGTGTGGCCGCCGAGGTGCGCACGACCCGCCGGCGACACCGCGCGATGGTGGATCTTGTCGGCACCCGCGACGACGCGGGCCGCTCGGTCCGCATCCTCGACGCCCACGAGCCCTTCGCCTACTGCGTCCCTGGCCTCGACGCGCGTGTCGTGGTCTCCCGAGGGACCCTCGACTCGCTCGACCCGGCGGAGCTCGACGCCGTCCTCGCGCACGAGCGCGCCCACCTCCGGGCACGGCACGACGTCGTGGTGGACACGTTCTCGGCTCTGCACCGGGCCTTCCCGCGGGTGCTGCGGACCGAGGCGGCGCTCGAGAGCACGCGTGTCCTGGTGGAGCTGCTCGCCGACGACCACGCGAGGCGCCGCGCGGGCACCACGCCGCTGGCGCGTGCGCTCGTCAAGCTCGGCACCCGCCCCGCCCCTGCCGGGGCGCTCGGAGCGAGCAGCACGCTCGTACGCCGGATGGACCGGCTCGAGAACGAGGTCAGCGCCGCCGCACCTGCGGGTCGCGTCGAGGCGCTCACCTGCTACGTCGTCGCCGCCGTCGTGGTGCTGGTGCCGACCTTCAGCCTGGCGGTGCCGTGGATCGCCTCAGCCTGGTCGACGCTGACCTGACGCGTCGGCGACCTCGGCGACCTCGGCGACCTCGGCCTCGGGGTGCCGACCGATGTCGAGCCGGTCCGCGATCGCCACGAGAAGCCGGTCGATGCTCTCCGCGCCCCACACGGACGACGGCACGTGCTTCCCTCGGTACGGGTAGGCGAGCACTGCGCCGAGCATGACGGCCGCTGCCACGATGATCAGCATGACGGGCACGATGACGACGACCGGCGACACAGGACGACCCCCAAGATTCGGTCTAAAACGGACTCGATCAGGCTCTCACACGAGAGGGGCAGCCGCGTCCTCGGACACCACGCCTCGGACATGACCTGCGTCACGTGGCGCCAACCGGGCACAGGTCGCGCCGGGCATCTCGGCGCGGCGTGGGTCGGGGTCCGGCGGTGAGAGGTGAGTCACTACGCTCCGCCCATGACGAGCACGAGCGACCCATTGGCGATGGCAGAGCACTGGCTGGACGTCGGCAACCCGCAGCGTTGCCTGGACCTCCTCGCCGAGGGCGCGTCGGAACCCGACCAGGCTCGCGCCTTCGAGCTCCGCTCGCTCGCGCTGATCCGCCTCGGACGTCGCCAAGAAGGGTACGAGGTAGCGCTCCGAGGCCTCGAGATCGACCCCGACAGCGGTCCGCTGCACTTCTACGCCGCGCAGGCCGCTGACTTCTCCAGGCGCCCCAACGAAGCCGAGCGACACTTCCAGCGTGCTCTCGCCCTGTGCCCGTCCGACCTGGCGATACGCACCCGGTACGGCGCGTTCCTCGTCGACGAGAAGCGGCTCGCTGAGGCCGACCGTCAGGTCGCTCAGGCACGCGAGCTCGACCCTGAGGCTCTGGATCTCACCCTGCTGCGGGCGCGCATCGCGGTGGGCCGCAAGGCCTGGGAGGAGGCGCGTGATCTGGCGCGCCGCGTGCTCGCCGAGGAGCCCGACAACCCGGAGGCACTCCAGCTCGACGCCGTCGCCGCCTCGGAGCTCGGCGACCAGGAGACGGCGGTCCGCAGCATGCGCCGGGCTGCGGCGACCAACCTCGACGATCGGGAGCTGGCCCTCGCGGCGCGACGTGCCGCGATCGCGATGCTCCCCGTGATGTGGCCGCTGCGGTTGTTGAGCCGCTTCGCCTGGTGGCAGGTGGCGCTGGTCACCTTCGTCGCCCTGAGACTGGTCCGGGCGACGATGCCCGAGCCGGTTCAGATCACCGTGGCGGCCGTGTGGGTCGCCTTCCTTGTGTACAGCTGGGCGCTCCCGGCGGTCCTCACGGCCTGGGTGAAGAGGAGGGCGCGGTGACCACCTCGGGGCACGCGCGCATCACGGGACTGCGCGCCGCGCTCGAGGCCAGCCCGGACAACGAGACCCTCCTGCTCCTCCTGGCCGAGGCACTGCGCGCCGACGGCGACGACGACGCGGCACTCGAGGTGTACGCGCGCCTGCTCGCGGCGCATACCCTTCCTCCCGAAGAAGCCTTGGTGGCCGCCGATCTCGCCCTCACGCTCGGCCACCTCGGCGTCGCGCGCGGGTGCCTCGAGGTCGCGCGCGGCGGGGGCCAGATCGAAGGGCTGTCGGATCTCGAGTCGCGCATCGCGACGGCACTCGCCCCCTCCGGAGATGCCCCGGCCGAGCCGGCGGAGGTGGTCCGTTTCAGCGACGTCGGTGGCCTAGAAGACCTGAAGAAGCTCCTGCACCGCATGATCGTGATGCCCTACGTCCGGCCCGACCTCTACGCGAAGTACGGCCGACACGGCGGCGGCGGTGTCCTGCTCTATGGACCTCCAGGTTGCGGCAAGACGCTGATGGCGCGCGCGGTGGCCGGCGAGTGCGGGCTGCCCTTCATCCCGATCCGGATCGAGGACGTCGTCTCCCCCTACTTCGGGGCATCGGAGCGCAACCTCGCCGACGCGTTCGCCCACGCACGGGCGTTTGCCCCCTGCGTCGTGTTCATCGACGAGCTGGACGCCCTGGCCTACAAGCGCCACCGCGCGGAGGGAGACTCCGCGCGACGCTTGACCAACGTGCTGCTCCAGGTGATGGACGGGGTCGGCAGCGATACCACCGACATCCTCGTGATGGGTGCTTCCAACGCACCGTGGGACGTCGACACTGCGCTCGTCCGACCAGGCCGGTTCGATCGGCACGTGTTCGTCCCTCCGCCAGACGCGCGTGCCCGCGAGATGATCCTGGAACGACTGCTTCGTGATGTCCACGCCGAGCCGGGCAGCACCGCTCGTGTGGCCGGGCGGACCGAGTTCTTCTCCGGAGCGGATCTGCGTGCCCTCGTCGAGCGGGCCGCCGACCGAGCGATCGACCGTGCACTCGAGACGGGGGACGAGGCTCCGCTCGGTGCAGGCGACATCGAGCACGGGCTGGCTGGCCTGCGCCCCAGCACCCTCGACTGGCTACGCCGCGCACGCGACTACGTCGAGTTTTCCAACGCCGACGACCGTTGGGACGACGTCGCCGCCTACCTGCGGAGCCGGCCGATCCGAAAACGGCTCTGAGGCCCGCCACGCACCGCCTACGATCGCCCGGTGCCCCTCCCCCGTGTCCGCATCATCCAGCTGTCCCCCGAGACCCTCCGCGCTCTCGCCGACGGCGACCTCGACGCGGCTGACGCGACGGCGCCGGTCCCGCTGTCCCCGGCGTTCGTCAGCCCGACCTTCCGCAGGATCTGGGCGATGCGTGCCGATCAGGTCGTCACCGATCCCTCCAGCGCCGCGTGGGTCACCGGCGTCATGTGGGACGAGGACGCAGAGCGCGCGGTCGGCCGGGCGGGCTTCCACGGTCCACCCGACTCCGACGGGATGGTCGAGATCGGCTACGAGGTGGATCCGGAGCTCCGACGGCGCGGCTACGCGCGGGCTGCGCTCGAGGCGCTGCTCGCCCGCGCCGACGCGGATCCGAGGGTGCGCGTCGTCCGCGTCACGATCGACCCGCACAACACCGTCTCGCGTGATCTCGCCCTGCCGTACGGGTTCGTCGAGGTCGGCGAGCAGTGGGACGACGAGGACGGGCTCGAGATCGTCTACGAGCGCGCGGCGATCAACCCCGCACCAGCGGAGCGACCGCCGCACGGATGACGTCCGGCACCGGGGTGACCGTCCGGTCGGCGCGAGTCACGTAGACGTGCACGAACCGCCCGATCGCCGCCGGCTCGGGAGAGGTGCCCTGGAACAGCCCGATCTCGTAGACGATCGAGGACGTGCCGAGCTTCTCCACCGCCAGGCCCACCTCGACGTCCTCGGGGAAGCCGAGCTCGCGCTTGAATCGGCAGCCCGTCTCGACCACGAGTCCGATCGCATCGAGCCGGCGGATGTCCGTGCCGGCGGCGTCGATCAGGTAGCCATTGACCGCGGTGTCGAAGTAGGAGTAGTAGGTCACGTTGTTCACGTGCCCGTAGACGTCCTCGTCCGACCACCGCGTGGTGATGCGGCGCAGCACCGGGAAGTCGTCGCGGCTCGGGCTCGAGGGACCTTCAGGAGTGGCGCTCACGCGCCGACGATAGCGGGGGCTAGGCGGGCTCGGCCTCGCGCATCCGCTGGCTGATCACCGCGGAGACGCCGTCACCGCGCATCGACACGCCGTAGAGCGCGTCGGCCACCTCCATCGTGCGCTTCTGGTGGGTGATGACGATGAGCTGGCTGTTCTCGCGCAGCTCCTCGTAGATCTCCAGCAGACGCCCGAGGTTGGTGTCGTCGAGCGCGGCCTCGACCTCGTCGAGGATGTAGAACGGGCTCGGTCGCGCCTTGAACAGCGCCACGAGGAACGCCACCGCCACCAGCGACCGTTCGCCACCCGACAGCAGCGACAGCCGCTTCACCTTCTTGCCCGGGGGCCGCGCCTCCACCTCGATCCCCGTCGTGAGCATCGAGGACGGGTCGGTGAGGATCAGGCGCCCTTCGCCTCCGGGGAACAGCCGGGAGAACACCCCCTCGAACTCGCGGGAGACGTCGTGCCAGGCGCTGGTGAACACCTGCTCCACGCGCTGGTCGACCTCGATGACGATGTCGAGGAGGTCCTTGCGGGTCTTGCGCAGGTCCTCGAGCTGCTCGGACAGGAACTTGTGCCGCTCCTCCAGCGCCGAGAACTCCTCCAGCGCCAGGGGGTTGACCTTGCCCAGGAGAGCGAGCGACTTCTCGGCCACGCGCAGCCGCTTCTCCTGCTCGGCGCGGACGAACGGCACCGGCTCCGGGTCGGGCTCATCCTCGTCCGCATCGACAGGACGGGGTACGGGGACGAGCGTCTCGGGGCCGTACTCGGCGACCAGCGTGTCGACCTCGACACCGATCTCGTCCAGCGCCCGCTGCTCGAGCGCCTCGATACGGAGCCGCTGCTCGGTCCGGGCGACCTCGTCACGGTGGACGGAGTCGGTCAGCCGCGCAAGGTCGACGGACAGGTCGCGGAGCCGACGGCGTACGTCGGCCAGCTGCTGGTCGCGTCCCGCACGCGCCTCCATGATCTCGTCGCGCGACTTCTTGGCCGCAGCGAGCGACACCGCCACGTGCTCCAGCACGACCTGCGCGGCCTCACCGACGGCACGCGCGGCAGCGCCCTCACGACGCAGCCGCTCGCGGCGTACGCGGTCGCGCTCGCGGGCGGCGCGCTCCTCGCTCGCCCGGCGACGCAGACCGGCCGCGC
>NZ_JARBCJ010000053.1:0-17861 GCF_028803055.1 Mumia sp. | reverse complement strand
CTCACCGACGGGGCCGACGCGACGGTGCGCGCGCTGCGGATCCACTGAGGCGGGCACAGGTGCGGCCCCAGCGATGGCCGGGGCCGCTCCTGTGGCTCGTCAGACGCGTGCGGTTGCCCGCGCGGGAGCCCTCTTCGCGGTGCCGGAGGCCTTCTTCGCCGCCGTCTTCTTGGCGGTGGACTTCTTGGCGGCCGCCGCCTTCTTGGCTGCGGTGGTCTTCTTGGCGGCGGGCCGCTTTGCCGCGGTCGTCTTCTTGGCGGTGGACTTCTTGGCCGTCGACCTGGTGGCCGCGGTCGTCTTCTTCGCCGTGCTCTTCTTCGCCGTGCTCTTCTTCGCCGTGCTCTTCTTCGCCGTGCTCTTCTTCGCCGTGCTCTTCTTCGCGGTGCTCTTCTTCGCCGCGCTTGTCTTCTTCGCCGGCGACTTCCTCGCCGTGCTCTTCTTGGCCGCGGTCGTCTTCTTCGCCGGCGACTTCCTCGCCGTGCTCTTCTTGGCCGCGGTGCTCTTCTTCGCCGCAGTCGTCTTCTTCGCGGCGCTCTTCTTGGCTGCGGTCGTCTTCTTGGCGGCCTTCTTCGCCGTCGTCTTCTTCGCCGGCGACTTCGCCGTCCTCACACCTGCCACCACGTTCTTCAGCTCCCCTCCGGGTTTGAACTTCGGGATGGTGCGATCCGCGATCACGTGGATCTCCCCCGTCCGCGGATTCCGAACCTCACGGCCGGTGCGGATGGACTGGTGAAACACTCCGAACCCGCTGAGCACGACGCGCTCTCCCCCGGAGAGCCGTTCGGTCAGCGTCGTGATCACTGCGTCGAGAGCGCGGCGTGCCTCGGCGCGGTTCCCCTCGAAGGAGACCGCGAGTGCCTCGACGAAGTCGCTCTTGTTCAACGGTTCCTCCGTGAGCGGTTCGGTATTTCGCTTTTGACGGTAAGCATTCCGCTTGTCCGTCTCAAACACCGTAGGGGTATTTGACCGAACGTGTTGCGTCGTGCCGCGGCGACAGTGTCGCGCCGTGTGGCGCCGCCGGTCCGCGAACGCGCACCGAGGCAACGACGACGAAGCCCGGAAACCACCGTGGCTGCGTGGTTTCCGGGCTTCGTCGAATCGACGCTCTCCGCGACGTCACCTCGTCTGGGCGACGTCGCGCTCTGTCACATCGTCACGGGCTTGAAGGACGGTCGCGACGACTCGTACGTGCTGATCGCGTCCTCGTGCGAGAGCGTGAGGCCGATGTCGTCGAGACCCTCGAGCAGTCGCCAGCGGGTGTAGTCATCGATGTCGAACGAATCCTCGACGCGGTCGATGCCCTCGCCGGCGACGACAGTGCGCGCGACCAGATCGACGGTGACGGTCGTGCCCGGCTGCGCCTCGATCAGGTCCCAGACCTTCTGCACCGTCTTCTCCTCGACCTGTGCCGCCAGGAGGCCGGCCTTGCCCGAGTTGCTCCGGAAGATGTCACCGAAACGCGGCGAGATCACCACGGCGAACCCGTAGTTCTGCAAGGCCCACACCGCGTGCTCGCGCGACGACCCGGTGCCGAAGTCCGGTCCGGCGACGAGCACGGTCGCGTCGGCGTACGCCGGCTGGTTGAGGACGAATGCCGGGTCCTTGCGCCATCCGGCGAACAGCCCGTCCTCGAACCCGGTGCGCGTCACGCGCTTGAGGTACTCGGCAGGGATGATCTGGTCGGTGTCGACGTTGCTGCGTCGCAGCGGCGCGGCCACACCGGTGTGCGTGCTGAACTTCTCCATGAGGTTCTCCGTCCAGTCCGGGGTCAGGCGTGCGCGAGGTCGGCGGGTGAGGCGAGGTGACCGAGGACGGCCGTCGCCACGGCGACCTCGGGTGAGACCAGGTGCGTTCGTCCGCCCTTGCCCTGGCGTCCCTCGAAGTTGCGGTTCGACGTCGAGGCGCTCCGCTCCCCCGGCATCAGCTGGTCGGGGTTCATGCCGAGGCACATGGAGCAGCCCGCGCCGCGCCACTCGGCTCCTGCCTCCTTGAAGACGACGTCGAGCCCTTCCTCCTCGGCCTGCAGCCGGACCCGGACCGATCCCGGGACCACGAGAAGGCGGGTGTCGTCGGCCACCGTGCGACCCTCGATCCACCGAGCCGCCGTCCGCAGGTCCTCCATGCGGCCGTTCGTGCACGAGCCGATGAAGACCGTGTCGACGGGGATGTCGCGCATCGGCGTGCCGGCCGTGAGACCCATGTAGTCGAGCGCGCGCTGCGCGGCGATCTTCTCGCTCGGGTCGTCGAAGTCGTCGGGCGAGGGGACCACGGCCGAGAGCGGAACGCCCTGACCCGGGTTGGTGCCCCAGGTGACGAACGGGGTGACCGTCGAGGCGTCGATCGTCACGACCTTGTCGAACTCCGCGTCGTCGTCGGTGGCGAGGCTCCGCCAGTGCTCGACCGCAGCGTCCCAGTCCGCGCCCTTCGGCGCGTTGGGCCGGCCCTGGAGGTAGGCGAAGGTGGTCTCGTCGGGAGCGATCATGCCGGCCTTCGCACCCCACTCGATGGACATGTTGCACACCGTCATCCGCGACTCCATCGAGAGCGAGCGGATGGCCTCTCCGCGGTACTCGACGATGTAGCCCTGGCCGCCGCCGGTCGTCTCCTGCGCGATCAGCGCAAGGATCAGGTCCTTGGCGGTGGAGCCCTCCGGCAGCTCTCCGACGACGTCGACGGCCATCGTCTTGGGCGTGGCCTGCGGCAGCGTCTGGGTGGCCAGCACGTGCTCGACCTCGCTCGTGCCGATGCCGAACGCGAGGGCGCCGAACGCACCGTGGGTCGACGTGTGGGAGTCGCCGCACACGATGGTCATGCCCGGCTGGGTCAGACCCAGCTGAGGACCGACGACGTGGACGATGCCCTGCTCGATGTCGCCCATCGGGTGCAGCCGCACTCCGAACTCCGCGCAGTTGCGGCGCAGGGTCTCGACCTGGGTCCGCGACACCGGGTCGGCGATCGGCTTGTCGAGGTCGGTGGTCGGGATGTTGTGGTCCTCGGTCGCCAGCGTCAGGTCAGGGCGGCGTACGGCACGGCCCGCGAGCCGTAGACCGTCGAACGCCTGCGGGCTGGTCACCTCGTGGATGAGGTGGAGGTCGATGAAGAGCAGGTCCGGCTCTCCGTCGGCACGCCGTACGACGTGCTCTTCCCACACCTTCTGTGCAAGGGTCTTGCCCACTGCTCTCTCCTCCACCACCATGGCCCACGACGGACCTTTCTCGGCGAGCGGCCTCACGCTCGGCCCCTGCTTGCATTTCACAATGCGAGACGGCAATATCAAGGCATGGACAACTCTAGCGGAGTCGGCGTTCTCGACAAAGCCGCCCTCGTCTTGTCGGCGCTCGAGGCCGGGCCCGCCACACTCGCCGGTCTTGTCTCGAGCACCGGGCTCGCCCGGCCGACCGCGCACCGACTCGCGGTCGCGCTCGAGCACCACCGCCTGGTGGCCCGCGACATGCAGGGAAGGTTCGTGCTCGGACCACGGCTGCTGGAGCTCTCCGCCGCGGCCGGCGAGGACCGCCTCCTCGCGGCTGCCGGACCAGTGCTCGCGAGGCTGCGGGACATCACCGGCGAGTCCGCCCAGCTCTTCCGGCGCCAGGGCGACTACCGGGTCTGCGTCGCCGCCGCGGAGCGACCCACCGGCCTCCGCGACACCGTGCCGGTGGGCAGCCAGCTGACGATGCGGGCAGGCTCTGCGGCTCAGATCCTCCTCGCCTGGGAGGATCCCGAGCGGATGAACCGCGGCCTCCAGAACGCTGCGTTCACCGCGGCCGCGCTGTCGCAGGTACGCCGCCGCGGCTGGGCGCAGAGCGTCGGTGAGCGGGAGCCCGGCATCGCGTCGGTGTCGGCCGGAGTCCGCTCGCCCTCCGGCAAGGTGATCGCCGCCGTCTCGGTCTCCGGCCCGCTCGAGCGGCTCACGCGCCAGCCGGGACGGATGCACGCGCCCGCCGTCGTCGCCGCCGCCGAGCGTCTCTCACAGTCGCTGCGTCGCAGCGGCGAGTAGGCGCTGACGACCGCGAGCGCGGCAGCGCGTGGGAATCATCCGGCGCGGACCCAGAACTCGTTGCCGTCCGGATCGGCCATCACGACGACACCGTCTCGGCCGGCCTCGAGCCGGGTGGCACCGAGGGCGACCAACCGATCGATCTCGCGCTCCTGAAGGCCCGGGGCGGCGAGCAGGTCGAGACGCTGCCGGTGCGGCCGGGTCTCTGCGGTGACCGGCGGACCTCCCCAGGCCACCTTCGTCCCGCCTCCGAGCGACTGGATGGCGGTCTCCTCGTCCTGGTCCCACACGAGCGGCCATCCCAACGCCTCGCTCCAGAAGGCCCCGACCGCCCGGGTGCCCTCACACGCCAGCTCGCCGAGGAAGCCACAGCCGGCCAGGTACGCGTTGTCGGGCTCGATCACGCAGAGCGCATTGCCCTCCGGGTCTGCGAGGACGATGTGTCCCTCCTCGGGACGCTGACCGACGTCGAGGTGCGCTCCGCCGAGAGAGAGCGCCTTCGCCACCGTCGCGCGCTGGTCGTCGGAGTCTGCGCTGGTCAGGTGAAGATGCATGCGGCGGGGGCCGGTGGTGACGGTGGGGCTGGGCGCGAACCTCAACCCGAGCTGGCCGTCCTCGCCCGGCAGCAGCGCGGCGTCCACCTCGTCGACGACGTCGCGCTCCAGCAGCTGGGCCCAGAACCGTGCCAGCCGAGTCGGGTCGTGCGCGTCGAAGGTCGCTGCTTGCAGGGTGACCATCGTTCGAGGTTAGGTGTCGGCCATCGGCGACGTCGAACGACTTTCGGGGCGCCACGGAGGTGCCGTAGAGTCCGCGGGATGGGTGGTCAGGCAGCGGGATTCGAGTACGTCATGCGCGCCGACGGCAGCGTGATCATCACCCACCACGGCCGGGTGGCGGCAAAGCTGCGCGGCGGCCGCGCCGCCGAGTTCCTCGCGGAGGTCGAGAACGATCCGCAGCTCGTGATGGCCCGCTGGACCGGCAACTACCGGCACGGCAACGAACGGACGGCGCGCCAGCACCCTCGCAACCGCCGCTGAGTACGGGAGCGACCGCGGTGGTCGCTGCCCCACCCACACTCAGAACAGAGCAGGCCCCTGCTCGAGGTCGAGCAGGCGCTGCTTGCGGTCCAGCCCGCCGGCGTACCCCGTGAGGGTGCCGTTGGCCCCGATCACGCGGTGGCACGGGACGACGATGGGGATCGGGTTGGAGGCGTTGGCCGACCCGACCGCACGCGCACCGAACGCCCCGAGCTCGAGCAAGGCCGCCAGCTGGCCGTAGGTCACGGTCTTCCCGTACGGGATGTCGCAGAGCGCCTGCCAGACCGCACGCTGGAACCGGGATCCCTTCTGCGGACCCAGCGGAAGGTCGAACGTCGTCCGCTCTCCGGCGAAGTACTCCTCGAGCTGGGCCACCGCGACGTCGAGCACCGCGTCGCGGGGCGAGTCCGGCTCCGCGGGGTCGGCACCGAAGTCGATCGCGACGACGGCCGAGCCGTCGCTGTGGACGCGGAGCC
Organism: Mumia sp.; assembly: GCF_028803055.1. Taxonomy (NCBI): domain Bacteria; kingdom Bacillati; phylum Actinomycetota; class Actinomycetes; order Propionibacteriales; family Nocardioidaceae; genus Mumia; species Mumia sp. The sequence continues at coordinate 12,348 of NZ_JARBCJ010000053.1, read as the reverse complement.
CGCCGATGGGGCTGTCGAGGTAGGCCGTGGTGGTCGTCGTCATGAGTGCCTCTCAGTGGTCGAGGTGTCGGGAAGGCGCCAGAGGTGCATCGCGGCGTACGAGCGCCACGGGCTCCAGCGGGTCGCGGGATCGGCAGCGCCGGTGCGTACGAGGAGCGCGTCGAGCCGTCGTCGGATCACCAGGTCCGTGGCCAGCAGGACGTCAGGGTCGCCCGCCGCGCGCATGAGGACGTAGTCCGCGGTCCACGGGCCGATCCCTCGCAGCTCGAGCAGCTGCGTCCGGAGAGCGGCACGGTCGGCGCTCGGCCCGATGTCGAGCTTGCCGACGGCGACGGCGTCCGCGAGTCCGGCGACCGTCGACGCACGCGAGCGTGGCATCCCCAGCGCCGCGGGGTCGACGGCCGCGAGGACGTCCGGCTCAGGGAAGACGTGAGTCAGCGCGTACGCCGCTGCGAGCGGGTGCGCCTCGGGGTCGAGGACGGCACCGTGCGCGCCGACGATGCGGGCCAGGGTCGTGCGGGCTCCCGCCACCGACACCTGCTGCCCGACCACGGCGCGGACCGCCAGCTCGTAGCCGTCGACATGACCGGGCACACGGATCCCGGGCGTCGCTCGGACCCTGTCACCCAGCAGGGGGTCCGCACCGAGGACCTCGTCGACGGCGACCGGGTCGGCATCCAGGTCGAGCATGCTCCGACAGCGAGCCACCGCCGCCATCGTGTCGCGCAGGTCGCTCAGCTCCAGGACGCACTGCACGTGGTCGTCGGCCGGCGCGAGTGCGACGACGCCGGGACCGTGCGGGAGACGGAGCGTGCGGGCATACGTGCCCTCGCGCACCGTCTCCAGCCCGGGCACCGCACGCGCGGCGAGGAAGTCGAGCAGCGGACCGTGCGCGAAGGGGCGGCGGACCGCGAGCCTGAGCTCGATCCGGGCGGAGGAGGACGTTCGCGGGGTACGGCGGCCGCGGCGACGCGCGCTCACGCGCAACCCGCTCGGTGTCGCGTCGTACACCGTCCGGAGCGTGTCGTTGAACTGGCGGACCGAGGAGAACCCCGCGGCGAAGGCGACGTCGGTGACCGGGACGTCGGTGGTCTCGAGCAGGATGCGCGCGTGGTGGGCACGGTTGCTGCGCGCGATGGCGAGGGGTCCCGCGCCGACCTCGTCGACCAGCATCCGGTGCACGTGCCGGGTGCTGTAGCCGAGCCGGCCGGCGAGCCCCGGCACTCCGTCGCTCTCGACGACGCCCTCACGGATCAGGCGCATGGCGCGACCGACCGTGTCGGTGCGCACGTCCCACTCCGGCGACCCCGGCACCGCGTCGGGGCGGCATCGGCGGCACGCCCGGAACCCGGCGTCGTGGGCCGCGGCAGCGGTGGCGTAGAAGCGGACGTTGCGGCGCAGGGGGGTCCGGGCGGGACACGACGGTCGACAGTAGATCCCGGTGCTGGTGACCGCGGTGAAGAAGACGCCGTCGAACCGCGCGTCCTTGGAGCTCACCGCCCGGTAGCGGCGGTCGTCGTCGATCCTCATGGGTCCAGCATGCCTCGCGGGACCGACGGGTTACTCGCGGGAATCGGACACGACGGTCCGGGCGTCCGCCATCGTGTCAGGACGTCAACCCGGCGAGCCGCGCGCTGTCAGCCCACAGGGCCGCTCCCGTGGCGGCGTCGCGGGCACGCACCGACGGCTCCGGCCATGTGATCCGTCCGCGGCGGAGTGCGGCGTACGTGCGCCCGGCAGGGGGGCGCGTTCGCCCGAGGGCGAGGTCGGCGAGCGCGTCACCCGCCGCCTCGCGCGTGTTGTGGGTCGCGTTGACCGCGCGCAGCGGCCGCCCCAGCACGGGTCCGCCCAGCGCGGACCAGGCCGCCCGCATGGGCAGCGGCAGGCTCCTCGCCAGCCCTGTCCCGAAGACCTGGCCCGGACAGAACGCCACCGCCGTCACACGGCGTTGACGGACGTCGGGGAGCACCGAGAGTGCCCGCACCGTGAGGACGACGCAGAGCTTGGACGCCGTGTAGGCGTGCTCGGCGGCCTTTCGGGCGCGATCGTGGGTGCCGGGATCGCGGTCGGGATGCGCGAGGAGCACGGCGTCCGCGTGTCGAGGAGCCTCGAGCCCCGCTCCGGTCGCCGGGTCGTGCGACCCGCTCGTGGTGATGACGACGGCCCCGTCCTCCGCGACGCGTGGCACCAGCCGCCGCAGCAGGAGGTAGTGCGCGAGGTGGTTCATCGCGAACGTCGTCTCGAACCCGTCTTCGGTCCGTCCCGCGACGTCGCGGCCGATGCCGCCGGCGTTGAGGACGAGGGCGTCGATCGGCGCCTCGCCCAGCAGATCCTCGACCGCCGAGGCGAATCTCCGGGTCGAGGCGAGCCGGGTGAGGTCGAGCGGAAGCACCTCTCCGTACGGCGCCGTGCCCCGGGCACCGACGAGCAGGCGTGCGTCGTCGGACTGCGCAAGCTTCTCGGCGGCGGTCGCACCGATCCCGGAGGAGCCGCCTGTCATCACGATCGTCGGCACGCCAGTCCTCCGGACGTCGTCGCTACCCTCGCACCACCGTAGCGGAGACGCGGAGACCCTCGCAAACACCAAGGCGCCCGTGTCCTGTGGCCTCGGGCGCCTATTGTAGCCCCGACGGGATTCGAACCCGCGCTACCGCCTTGAGAGGGCGGCGTGCTAGGCCGCTACACAACGGGGCCTGGTGGTGAAAGAAACCTACCGGACGTGCCGGTGGACTCTCTCGCTGGGGTACTAGGACTCGAACCTAGACTAACGGTGCCAGAAACCGACGGGCTGCCAATTACCCCATACCCCATGGCTGTGGTCCGGATCCTTGCGTCCCCGAACCGAGAAGAACATTACCGGACGGCTTCGTGGCGCCCAAATCCGGGGGCCGCCTTGATGCCGTCTTCGCAGGTCAGCGCGCCGTTCTCGGGTCGCGACGCCGTCCCTGGCTGCCGCCGCGCCCGTCAGCGCCGAGCGCCGCGGCGGCGGGACCGCGACGACGGCTCTGGGCGGCGGGGTCGCGCAGCGCAGGGCGGCGCGACCCCGACGTGAGAATGTTCACGTCACCCGATCAGCCGACGGAGGTGAGGGCGCTGTCGAGGCGCGTGAGCGTCCGCTCCTTGCCGAGCAGCTCGATCGACTCGAACAGCGGTGGCGAGATCCTCTTGCCCGACACCGCGACTCGGACCGGCCCGAAGGCGTGGCGCGGCTTCAGGCCCATCCCGTCGACGAGCGCAGAGCGCAGCGCCCCCTCGATCGACGCCGTGTCGAACGAGTCGAGCGCCGCGAGCGCGTCGCGCGCGGAGCGGACGACGGCGAGGCCGTCCTCGGTGAGGACCTTCGCGGCGTCGTCGGGATCGATCGAGAACGTGGCCTCGGAGACGAAGAGGAACGCGAGCATGTCGACCGCCTCGCTGAGCACGGTGATCCGCTCGTTGACCAGCGGTGTCGCGGCAGCCAGGAGGCCGAGGTCCTGCTCCGAGGGCTCCGCCGCGACCAGACCGGCGTCGACGAGGTACGGGAGCAGCCGCGTGGCCAGCTCCTCGACCGGCAGGTCGCGGATGTGCTGAGCGTTGACGGCCTCGCACTTCTTGGGGTCGAACTGCGCAGGGTTCGGGTTGACGCGGGCGATGTCGAACGCCTCCGCCATCTCCTGGAGCGAGAAGATCTCGCGGTCGCCGCCGATCGACCAGCCGAGCAGCGCGAGATAGTTGAGCAGTCCCTCCGGCAGGAAGCCGCGCTCGCGGTAGCCGGCGAGACCGCCGCCGGGATCGCGCTTGGACAGCTTGCGGTTGCCCTGCCCCATCACGAACGGGAGGTGCCCGTACTCGGGGACGACTCCCTCACCGACGCCGAGCTCCACGAGCGCACGGTGGAGCGGGATCTGACGCGGCGTGGAGCTCAGCAGGTCCTCGCCCCGGAGGACGTGGGTGATGCCCATCATCGCATCGTCGACCGGGTTGGTGAGGGTGTAGAGCGGCTGGCCGTTGGCGCGCACGATCACGTAGTCGGCGACGTGCTCGGGCTCGAACGTCACCTCTCCTCGCACCAGGTCGGTGAAGGTGATCGCCTCGTCGGGCATCCGGAACCGGACGACCGGCTTGCGACCCTCCGCCTCGTACGCAGCCCGCTGCTCTGCCGTGAGGTCACGGTGCAGCCCGTCGTACCCGCTGGAGCGTCCCTCCGCTCGTGCGGCCTCGCGCCGCTGCTCGAGCTCCTCAGGGGAGTCGTACGCGTAGTAGGCGTAGCCGGCCGCGACCAGCTTCTCGGCGACCTCGGTATAGAGGCCCATCCGCTCGGACTGCCGGTAGGGCCCGAAGTCGCCACCGACCTCAGGGCCCTCGTCCCAGTCGAGCCCGAGCCACCGCAACGAGTCGAGCAGACCCTGGTAGGACTCCTCCGAGTCGCGGGCGGCGTCGGTGTCCTCGACGCGAAAGACGAACGTGCCGCCGTGGTGGCGCGCGTACGCCCAGTTGAACAGTGCGGTCCGTACGTTGCCGACGTGCAGGTTGCCCGTCGGGGACGGGCAGAAGCGCACACGGACAGCGCGGTTGGACTCAGTCACGGGAAACCACCTTGTTGGTCAGCGTTCCGAGGCCCTCGACGGTGATGCTGACCTCATCACCAGGGTTCATGGGTCCGACACCCTCAGGGGTGCCGGTGAGGATGACGTCGCCCGGGAGCAGCGTCATGAAGCTGGACGTGTACGCGATGAGGTCCGGGATCTTGTGGACCATGTCGGAGGTCCGACCGTCCTGGACGACCTCTCCGTTGACGGTCGTGGTGAGCCGCAGGTCGGACGGGTCGAGGTCGGTCTCGATCCACGGGCCGAGCGGACAGAAACCGTCGGCCCCCTTGGCCCGGCTCCACTGCCCGTCGGTCTTCTGCCGGTCACGCGCCGTCACGTCGTTGGCGACCGTGTAGCCGTGGATCACCCTCGCGGCGTCCTCGGCGGGCACGTCCTTGCAGATCCGGCCGATCACGACCGCGAGCTCACCCTCATAGCTGAGGAGCTCGGTGAAGCTTGGATAGAGGATCGGGTCGCCGGGCCCGGTGACGCTGGTGTTGGGCTTGAAGAACACCAGCGGCTCGTCGGGCACCTCGTTGCCGAGCTCGGCGGCGTGGGCGGCGTAGTTGCGGCCGATCCCCACCACCTTGCTCCGCGGCAGCACCGGGGCGAGCAGCCGGACGTCGTCGAGCGGGATCCGCTCCCCCGTCAGCTGGATGCCTGCATAGAGAGGATCGCCGGTGATCACCGCGATCACGGAGACGCCGTCGGCCTCGCCGACGACGCCGAACCGGGGGTCCTCGTCGGTCGTGAATCTCGCGATACGCACAGGGCTCAGCCTAGCCCCGGCGTGCAGGGCGAGACCGACCGCGCCGGGCGACGCCCCCTACGCCTCGCCCACGTAGACCCACCGGCCGGTGCGTCGCTCGAACCTGCTGCGCTCGTGCAGGACACCCGGCCCCGACGCGGTCGTGCAGTGCGCTCGGAACTCGACCTCGTCACCGACGGCGTCGACGATCTCGAGGCCGACCCACGTCACCCCCGGCGTGTTCGCCACGTCGTCGGGCCTGGTACGGGGATGCCAGGTACGGAAGACGTGGTCGAGGTCGCCGACGGCGTACGCCGCGTAGCGCGAGCGCATCAGCTCCTCCGGGGTCTCCGCCTCGGCCTCCCCACGGTGCAGCCGCCCGCAGCAGCGGTCGTACGAGGTGCCCGAACCACACGGGCACGTGCGCTCGAAGACGCTCATGCCGAGCCGTAGCGACGGTTCCGGCGCGCGTACTCCTCGATCGCCTCCCACAGCGCACGCCGGTCCACGTCCGGCCATGCGATGTCGGAGAACACCATCTCCGCGTACGCCGACTGCCACAGCAGGAAGTTGCTCGTCCGCTGCTCGCCGGAGGTGCGCCAGAAGAGGTCGACGTCGGGCATGTCGGGCTCGTCGAGGTAGCGGGCGAGGACGCGCTCGTCGATCTTGCCCGGCTTGACGCGTCCGTCGGCCACGTCACGCGCGAGCGCCGCGGCGGCGTCGGCGATCTCCGCGCGCCCGCCGTAGTTGACGCACATGGTCAGCGTGAGCACGTCGTTGTCCTTGGTGAGCTCCTCGGCGGTCTCGAGCTCGTTGATCACGCTGCGCCACAGCCGCGGTCGGCGACCCGCCCAGCGGACCCGGACGCCCAGGGCGTGCATCTCGTCGCGACGGCGGCGGATGACGTCGCGGTTGAAGCCCATCAGGAATCGCACCTCGTCCGGCGAGCGCTTCCAGTTCTCGGTCGAGAACGCGTAGGCGGAGATCCACTTCACACCAGCCTCGATCCCGCCCTCGACCACGTCGAACAACGACGACTCGCCGGCCTCGTGCCCCGCGGTCCGCGGCAGACCGCGTTCCTTGGCCCAGCGCCCGTTGCCGTCCATGACGATCGCGACGTGTCGTGGGACCTGGTCGGGCGGCAGAGCGGGCGGCATCGCGCCGGAGGGATGCGGGGTCGGCCGTCGTACGGGGTGGCTCACGTGCTCATTGTGTCCGGTCAGCGATCGACGTAGTCCAGCGACCGCAGTCCACGCTCGAGGTGCCACTGCAGGTATGCCGCGACGAGATCGCTGGCTTCGCGCCGCGCCCGGTCGCCGGCCGCCTCGGCCTGGGGCCACGCGCCGCTGAGGAGGAAGCCGAGCAGCGCGACCGTGTCCGGCGCGGGATTCGCCGACCCCGGGACGCGGCAGTCGGCGCACAGCATGCCTCCGGAGCCGGGGTTGAACGAGCGGTGCGGACCACCGACGCCGCATCGCGCGCAGGCGTCGAAGCTGGGGGCGTAGCCCGCGATCGAGAGGGAGCGGAGGAGGAACGAGTCGAGGATCAACCCGCTGGGGTGGCGCCGGTCGGCCAGTGCGCGCAGCGCTCCGACGAGCAGCAGGTACTGCTGTGACGCCGGGTGGCCGTCCTCGCCGACGAGCCGGTCCGCGGACTCGAGCATCGAGGTGCCGCAGGTGTAGGCGCCGTAGTCGTTGCCGAGGCGTCCGGCGTACGCGTCGAGCGTCTCCACCTGCGTGATGACGTCGAGCGTGCGGCCCTCGGCGAGCTGGAGGTCGACGTGCATGAACGGCTCGACGCGTGACCCGAAGCGCGAGCTCGTCCGGCGTACGCCTCTGGCGACCGCTCGGACACGACCGTGGCGCCGCGTCAGCAACGTGACGATCCGGTCCGCCTCGCCCAGCTTCTGGGTCCGGAGGACGACAGCCTCGTCACGGTAGAGCGCCACGGACCCATTGTGCCCGGCGGCGCACGGTCGAGGGTGGGCCGCGCCGGAGGCACGCTGCGCAACACGGCCGGTGACCGCGCGGTCGTGGCGCTAGCGCGGGGTGGCGTCGTAGGCAGCCCGGGCAGCATCGACGGCGGGCATGTGGAGCTCGGCCCACTCCTTGAGCTCGCAGACGACCGCCAGCAGCGACCGACCCAGGTCAGTCAGCGAGTAGTCGACCCGGACCGGGACCGACGGAGTCACGCGACGGTGGACGAGGCCGTCACGCTCGAGGTTGCGCAGCGTCTGGGTCAGCATCTTCTGGCTGACGCCCTCGATCGTCGCGGCGAGCTGGGAGTAGCGCAGCTCGCCGTGGACTCCCAACGCCGCGATCGTCAGGCTGGCCCACTTGTCGCCGATCGTGTCCAGCAGACGCCGGCTCGGACAGTGGGCGCCGAACGCGTCGAACCGGGGCGCCTCGGGCGCGGCATCTGCGGTCATGACATACCTCCGGGTGTGTTGACCACCGATAAGTCGGTACTTCCGGATAGAGAGTAGGTCTCCGATAGTGAGAGGGACAAGTCTCAAACCATCAGGAGTCCTCGATGCACGTCCTCGTCTCACGCACCGGCAACCCCATCCCCACCTGGGAGGCCGCTTCCCCCAGGTCTCTGGCTCCGCACGACGTCCGAGTCCAGGTCGCGGCGGCGGGATACACGTTCTTCGACAGCTTCGTCGCCGCAGACCACGCGACGCTCGGACTGCCCGATCTCATCGGCCTCGGCTTCGACTTCTCGGGCACCGTGGTCGAGGTCGGGCCAGGGGTCGACGCCGTCACCGTCGGCGACCGCGTGGCAGGTCTGCACGCCGACCCGACCGCGCCGGCTCGCGCCCACGCCGAGCAGGTGGTCGTCCCCGTCGACGACCTCGCGCGGGTGCCGGACGGCCTCGACCTGGAGACCGCCGCGGCCGTCCCGCTCAACGCTCTTGCGGCCCTCCAGGCGCTCGATCTGCTGCGTGTCACGGACGGGTCGCTCCTGGTGACCGGTGCCGCGGGCGGCGTCGGGACGTGGGCGACGGTGCTCGCAGCGCGCGCAGGGTGGGCCGTCGACGCACTCGTGACGCCGGGGACCGAGCACCTGGCGGACTCGCTCGGAGCCAAGCGCGTCCTCACGGAGGTGCATGGGCGGGGCTATGACGCCGTTCTCGACGCCGCCGGCCTGCAGCAGGCCGCGCTCGCGCCTGTGGTCGATGGTGGGCAGCTTGTGGGGGTCAAGCCGGGATGGCCGGTTCCGCCCGAGCGGGACATCACCGTCACCGCGGTCACGACCCGTCCGGACGGGCAGGCCCTCGCCGACCTGCTGCCCCTCGCTGCCGACCAGACCGTGCCCGTACGGATCGCAGCCCGACGCCCCATGAAGGACGCGGCCGCCGCCTACGCGGAGGCCGGAGCGGCCCGTGGATCCGCAGGTCGTTGGATACTCGTCCCCTGAACCCATCCCCGGTGGAACGCTGTTACGATCCGCCGGATGAGCACCACTCCGATCACCCCGCGCCAGTGGTTGGCGATGCTGACGCTGTCCCTCGGCGTCTCTCTCGTCGTGATGGACATGACCATCGTCAACGTCGCCGTCCCCGTGATCATCGAGGACCTCGGCCTGACCGCAGCGGGCGCGCAGTGGATGAACGCGATCTACCTGCTGATGCTCGCCTCGCTGCTGCTGGCGGCGGGCCGCCTGGGTGACCGGATCGGACGCCGCCGGGTGTACGCCGCCGGTCTGGTGCTGTTCATGGTCGCGAGCCTCAGCGCCGGCGCGGCCCAGAACCAGGAGATGCTGATCGCGGCCCGCTTCGTCCAGGGTCTGGGCGCCGCCATGATCGTCCCGGCCAGCCTCTCGACCCTGAACGCGACCTTCCAGGGCCGTGCCCGCGGGATCGCGTTCGCGATCTGGGGATCGACGGTCGGCGGCATGGTCGCGGTGGGACCGCTGCTCGGCGGATGGCTCGCGACCGAGTCGACGTGGCGGTGGGCCTTCTGGATCAACCTGCCGTTCGGGTTGCTCGCCTTGGTCGGCATCGTGAAGGTCCTCGACGAGACACGGGACGACGACATCCGGCCCGGCATGGATCTCCCCGGGCTCCTTCTCTCGACGCTCGGCCTCGGCGGCGTGGTGTTCGGCCTCATCGAGGGTCAGTACTACGGATGGTGGCGCCAGGAGTCCGGGGCGCTCTCCCCCGTCCCGTTCGCCCTCGCACTCGGTGCCGTGCTCCTGTCCGCGTTCATCGTCGTCGAGGCGCGCCGCGCCCGGGCCGGCGCGGTGACGCTGGTCGACCTCACGCTGATGCGCTTCCGCTCGCTGCGCTACGGGTCGATCGCCGCCATGGTGGTCGCGCTCGGCGAGATCGGGCTCATCTTCACCCTTCCGCTGCTCCTGCAGGGTGCCCTCGGCTACACCCCGCTCGGCACCGGAGTCCTCGTCCTGTGGCTGGCGATCGGCACCTTCCTCGCCTCGGGCGCCACCCCTCCCCTGACCCAGCGTCTCGGTCAGCGCGCGGTCATCCGGATCGGACTCGCCCTCGAGGTCGTGGCGATCGCAGGGACGGCGCTCGTCATCGCCGAGGACGTCAGCGGGCCCGTGATCGCGGCGCTGCTGTTCGTGTACGGCGTCGGCGTCGGCATGGCGACCGCACAGCTGACCAGCGCCATCCTCGTCGACATCCCGGTGGGGTCGAGCGGACAGGCCTCAGGGTTCCTGACGACGGTCCGACAGCTCGGCTCCGCACTGGGGATCGCTGTCCTCGGTGGGCTGCTCATCTCCACCCTGGCGGCGCAGACGGCCGACGAGCTCGCGGACACCGATCTTCCCGCCTCCCAGCAGGACGAGGTCGTCGCGCTCGTCCGCGACAGCGCGGGTGCGGTGATCCCCACGCTCGTCGAGGACCCGGCGACGGCCGAGGCCGGGCAGGCCGCCGAGGCCTCGATGATCACGGCCAGCAAGATCACCACCGGCGTCGCGGCCGTCATCCTCGTCGGTGGGCTCGCAGCAACGCTCGCGATGCCCGCCGCACCGATCGGACCGGTTGCCCCGTCGCCGTCAGCCCCCGGGTCGACGCCAGGCCGACCGACGGCAGGAACGAGCCGACCTCCCCGACGCGGGTGACCCCGTCACCGCTGGGGCGCCAGGAGGCGGCCCCAGCGGTGCACCACGAGTCAGTCGCGGGCGGCGGCCGCGCGGTTGGCTGCTGAGACGACGGCCTTGAGCGACGCCGTCACGATGCTCGGGTCGACACCGACCCCCCAGACGATCTGGTCGCCGATCTCGCACTCGACGTACGCCGCCGCGGCCGCGTCGCCGCCGGAGGACAGCGCGTGCTCGGCGTAGTCGAGGACGCGGATGTCGCCGTTGACCGCCGCGATGGCGTCGACGAACGCGGCGACCGGGCCGTTGCCCTCGCCCTTGAGCGACTGGACCGCGCCACCGACCCGGACGTCGACGACGAGCTCGTCGAGGCCGTCCTGGATCGTCGACGAACGGAACGCCTCGAGGGCGTACGGTGACGTCCGCTCGAGGTACTCCGCCGAGAACGCCTGCCAGATCCCGTCGACCGACATCTCACCGGCCTCGCCCTCGGTCATCGACTGCACGACCCGGCTGAACTCGATCTGGAGCCGGCGCGGGAGGTCCATCTTGTGCTCGGACTTCATGATGTACGCGACGCCGCCCTTGCCGGACTGGCTGTTCACCCGGATGACGGCCTCGTACGACCGACCGACGTCGTGCGGGTCGATCGGCAGGTACGGCGCCTCCCACGGCATCTCGGAGACCGGGATGCCACCCTCGGACGCCTGACGGTCCAGGTCCTCCAGGCCCTTCTTGATGGCGTCCTGGTGCGAGCCGGAGAACGCCGTGTAGACGAGGTCGCCGGCGTACGGGTGGCGCGGGTGCACGGGCAGCCCGGTGCAGTACTCGACGGTGCGCCGCACCTCGTCGATGTCGGAGAAGTCGATCTGCGGGTCGATGCCCTGGCTGAAGAGGTTCATGCCCAGCGTGACGAGGTCGACGTTGCCCGTGCGCTCCCCGTGCCCGAACAGGCAGCCCTCGACCCGGTCGGCACCGGCCATCATCGCCAGCTCCGTGGCGGCCACCGCCGTACCGCGGTCGTTGTGGGGATGCAGCGAGATCGCGACGTGCTCGCGACGGCTGATCGCACGACCGAACCACTCGATCTGGTCGGCGTAGGTGTTGGGGGTGGCCATCTCCACGGTCGCGGGCAGGTTGAGGATGATCTCGCGACCGTCCTCGGGCTGCCACACGTCCATCACGGCCTCGCACACGTCGACGGAGAAGTCGAGCTCGGCGGCGGTGAAGATCTCGGGCGAGTACTGGAAGCCGAAGTCGGTGCCCTGCAGGTACTCCTCGGCGTACTTCATGACGAGCTCGGTGCCACGGACGGCGATCGACCGGCACTCGTCGCGGTCGACGCCGAACACCACGCGCCGAAACAGGGGGGCGACCGCGTTGTAGAGGTGGATGGTGCCGTTCTTGGCGCCAACCAGCGACTGTGCCGTCCGGTCGATCAGGTCCTCGCGAGCCTGGGTCAGGACGGAGATCGTGACGTCGTCGGGGACCAGGTCGTCCTCGATCAGGTGGCGGACGAACGCGAAGTCGGTCTCGCTCGCGCTCGGGAAGCCGACCTCGATCTCCTTGTAGCCCATCCGTACGAGCATGTCGAACATCCGCCGCTTGCGGGCAGGCGTCATCGGGTCGATCAGGGCCTGGTTGCCGTCGCGGAGATCGGTCGACAGCCAGCGGGGGGCCTCGGTGACGGTCTTCGCCGGCCAGGTGCGGTCGGGCAGGTCGATCGGCGGGAACGGACGGTATCGCTCGTACGGCATACCGCTCGGCTGCTGCGGGGAGATGGCCATGGTGGGTCCTCGTTCGGTGCGGTGGGTTCGACGGTCGAGACGGGCGCCGCGGTGCGGCAGACGGTCGGCCATGACGAACCCCGCGACGAGGGGGTCCGACCTAGAGCGAACCCTCGCCGCGGCACCGAAGGAGGAGGCGCGCGAAGTACATGGCTACCGGCAGCAGAGCCCACGCCGA
>NZ_JARBCJ010000052.1:0-18288 GCF_028803055.1 Mumia sp. | reverse complement strand
CGCCGCCCGCCGCGGGGGGCGGGGGGGGGGGGCGGGGGCCCCCCCGCCCCGCGGGGCGGCCCCCCGGGGGGGCGGGCCCCCCGGCCCGGGACGGTCACCGTCTCGTCCGTCGTCACTCGTTCGTGTCCGTGAATTCCGAGTAGTTCTTCTCGATCGCGTCGAGGAACGCCGACGTGTCGACCGATCCGTCGCTGAGCTTCTGGAGCTGCTGGCCCATCAGGTCGCTCATGTCGGGCGTCGCCCAGTCGAGGTACGGCACGAGCGAGTCCTGCTCGGTCACCGTGCCCCAGGCAGCGATGACCTCCTTGGCCGCGCCCTTGGCGATCGCCTCGTCGCCGTCCACGACGGGGAGTCCGCCGTTCGCCTGGATCACCTTCATGGCCTCGGCATCGGTGAGGAAGTCGATGTACGCCGCGGCGGCGTCGGCGTGGTCGCTCGCATCGGTGATCGCCAGCGGCAGTCCCGTGCCGCCGGTGACGGCAGGCTCGCCGACCGGACCCACCGGTGGGAGCGCGAAGCCGAGGTTGTCACCCATCGCCGCCTCGAGGTCGGCCTGGTACCAGGTGCCGCCGATCATGAAGACGCCCTGGCCCTTGGCGAAGTTGCGCCATGCGGTGTCGTTCGGGACGGCGTTGAACTCGGGCGTGAGGTAGCCGTCCTTCACCCACGAGACGAAGAGGTCTGCACCCTCGACGTTCTCCTCCGACGTCCACGAGGCACCCTCGCGCCCGTAGCCGAGCGCACGCGTATCGTCCCGCGGGACGTACTGGTTCATCGCGACGGCGTAGTCGTGGATCGCGGGCCAGGCCTCGGCGTTGCCGAGCTGGACGGGCAGCTCGCCGGCCGCTTTCGCCGCCTTCATCGCGTTGTCGAACTCGTCCAGCGTCGCCGGCGGCTTGAGACCGAGCTTGGCCAGCTTGGCCTTGTTGTACCAGAGGCCGACCATCTCTCCGACCTGCGGCATCCCGAAGAGGCTGCCCTCGCCGAACGTCTTGCCGTCCTTGCTGTACGAGGCGGTGCTGCGCACGGACTCCGGGTAGCGCTCGTCCCAGCCGTACACCTCGGCGTACCCGTCGAGCGACTGGATGAGCCCCGCGGCGACGAACTGACCCATGTCGGCTCGGCCGTTGTTGACCTGGACCACGTCGGGCGCGTCGTCGTTGGTGATGGCGAGGCGGACGGTCTTCTGGAGGTCGTCGAACGACTTCGACGTCCGCTTGATCGTGACGTTGGGATACTTCTTCTGGAACGCCGCGTTGAGCGCCTCGATCTGCTTGGCCTGACCGCCGCGAACCTCCTGATCCCAGACGTCCAGCGTCAGGTCGCCCATGGCGGCGACGTCGGTCTCGATGTCGCTCGCCTCGGCGTCCTTGCTCTCCTGGTCACCTCCGTCGCCGCCCGGCGTGCAGGCAGACAGTGCGAGGACGGCGCTCACCGCGGTGACGGCGAGCACCGACTTCCATGCGGGGCGGTGGGACATGGCGGCTCCTGTGGTCATTCGCCGGTGTCGGCGATACGGAAATCCCGACGACGAGGCTGGGACGCGTCGTGCCGGGGGTGGTCGTGCTGGGTCCCGACGAAACCGATCGTCGCGACGGCACGACCGTACGTCCTGTGCTCGACGGTGGTCAGAACGTCGTCCAAGAACGCGTAGTCGCGGGCGAGCCAGGAGCCCGGCTCGACGGCCTCCCACCAGTCGCAGACGGCCGCCCAGCCCGGGGCCGCGAGAGCTCCGCCGAAGTCGCGCACCGACAGCGCGGCACAGAGGTTGGCGAAGCGCAGACGCTGGAGCAGCGGCCACTCCCGCAGCGTGCCGGCGACGAGAGCGGCGAGGAAGACGTCACCGGCGCCGGTCGGGTCGAGCGCGGGCACGGTCAGCGCGGGGGCCCAGGCGGTCTCGCCGCTCTCGGCGTCCGCGGCGTACGACCCCGAGCTCCCGGCCGTGACGACGGCGAGCGGAACCCAGTCGCGGATCCTCTCGAGCGCTGCGCCGGGAGAGTCGGTGCGGGTGTAGGTCATCGCCTCGATGGCGTTGGGCACGAAGGCGTGGCAGCCCTCGAGCCGAGAACGCAGCGCGGCGGCGTCCCACGTGTCGGTCGGGTCCCAGCCGACGTCGGCGAAGACCAGGGTGCCGTCCGCGATCGCGTCGTCGACCCAGTCGGGACGCTCGGCGGCGAGGTCGGCGAACGCCGCCCGGGCCCGCGGGCGCGGCGGCGTGCGGTCGTCGGTGCGCGGAGGGTTGTGGGCATGGGTGATCATCGCCCGGTCCTGGTCGTAGGCGAGCGACACCGTCACGGGGGAGTGCCAGCCGGCCCAGCGGCGGGAGGTCGTGAGGTCGATCGCCTCGTCGTCGGCGAGGGTCGACCAGAGGTAGTCGCCGTACATGTCGTCGCCGAACGCCGCGCCGAGCGAGGTCCGCAGGTCGAGGCGCGACGCCGCGACCGCGAGGGTGGCCACGCCGCCGGGGCTCGATCCCATGCCGGACGTGAGAACCTCCCGCCCTCCGACGGGCGCCTCCTGCAGGCCGGTGAAGATGATGTCGAGAAAGACCGGACCTGTGACGAAGAGGTCGAACTCCGCATCTGCCGCCGCCTGAGCCATCCCGTGAGTCTCGCTCAACCGCGCATATCCGCGCAAGTAGTGATCGGTCATGAGTGCGCATGCGTAAAAGTGACTGTTATGGTCACCGGGTGCGCGCAAATCTCCGCCATGAACGGCTGCTCGACCTGCTCGAGACGAGCGGGCCGGTCGACGTCGCCACCCTGGCGCGTGTCCTCGACGTGAGCGACGCGACCATCCGCAGGGACCTCTCGGCGCTGGAGCGCACCGGCCGTCTGAGACGGCTCCGGGGCGGAGCCGCTCCCGCCCTGGAGCGCGAGGCGCCGTTCGAGCGCGTCGCCACCCAGAACCCGATGGAGAAGCGCGCGATCGCCGAGCACGCGGCGACGCTCGTGCCCGACGGCGCGGTGGTCCTGCTCGACATCGGGACGACGACGAGCCTGGTCGCGCGGCTGCTGCGCGGGCGGACGGTCACGGTCATCACGTCAAGCCTCGCTGTCTACGACGAGCTGCGCGACGACCCGGTCGTCGACCTCATGCTGCTCGGCGGTCTCGTCCGCACCAACTACCACTCCATGGTCGGCTTCATGACCGAGCAGGCGATCGCCCAGGTGCAGGCCGACGTCCTCTTCCTCGGCACGAGCGGGGTCCGCGAGGACGGATCGGTGTTCGACACGACCGCCGTCGAGGTCCCCGTCAAGAAGGCGATGCTGCGGGCTGCCGACCGGGTCGTGCTGCTGGCCGACCACACCAAGCTCCCCGGCGGCGGATACGTCCGCGTGTGCGGGCCGGACCAGTACGACGCGCTGGTCACCGACCGCGACGTCGACCCCGACGCCGCCCGCGTCTTCGCCGAGGCGGGTGTCGAGCTGCACGTCGCTCGCGCGCTGGCCGCAGCCGGCTCGTCGTCCGAGGACCGCGCCATCGTCCAGGAGGCCCTGTGAGACTCACGATCGTCGGCGGCGGAGGCTTCCGGGTCCCGCTCGTCTATCGCGCCCTCGCCTCGGACGCAGGGGCGTCCCGGGTCGACGAGCTCGTCCTCCACGACACGAGCGACGCCCGGCTGCGTCGCATCGCCGCCGTCCTCGCCGACCTCGCACCCGGACTGCCGCACGCGCCGCGGATCAGGGTGACGACCGATCTCACCGAGGCCGTCACGGGCGCAGACTTCGTCTTCTCGGCGATGCGCGTCGGAGGCCTTGCCGGTCGCGTGTGCGACGAACGGTCGGCGCTCGGCGTCGGGCTCCTGGGGCAGGAGACGACCGGGGCGGGCGGGGTCTGCTACGGCCTGCGCACGATCCCCGTGGCGCTCCGGCTCGCTGAGGTCGTACGGCGCGCCGCGCCCGAGGCGTACGTCATCAACTTCACGAACCCCGCGGGCATGGTGACCGAGGCGATGTCGGCGGTGCTCGGGCGCCGCGTGATCGGGATCTGCGACTCGCCGGTCGGGCTGTTCAAGCGCGTGGCGCGCGTTCTCGGGTTGCCGCGGGAGACCATCACCTTCGACTACGCCGGCCTGAACCACCTCGGTTGGCTCCACCGCGCCGTGGTCGACGGCCAGGACGTGCTCCCCGATGTCCTGTCTCGGCCGGACCGGCTGATGCAGATCGAGGAGGGCCGCCTGTTCGGCCCGGAGTGGCTGGCCTCGCTGGGGACCGTGCCCAACGAGTACCTCTGGTACTGGTACTACACCTCCGACGCCGTCGCGGCGATCACGGAGGCGGGCACGACGCGCGGGGAGTACCTGCTCGATCAGCAGGAGCGCTTCTACCGCGGCGACGGTGACGCCCTCGGTGGCTGGGAGCGCACCCGGCTCGACCGGGAGGAGACCTACATGGCCGAGGGACGCGCGAGCACCGACGCCGGTGAGCGCGACGACGAGGACCTGGACGGCGGTGGCTACGACCGGGTCGCGCTGGCGCTGATGGGAGCCATCTCGGCCGACGAAGGGGCCGAGCTGGTCCTCAACGTGCCCAACGACGGCACGCTCGACGCGGTCGACGATGACGCCATCGTCGAGGTGCCGTGCACCGTCGGTGCTGACGGTCCGCGACCCGTGGCGGTCTCGCAGCTCCGTCCGCACGAGCGAGGCCTCGTGAGCACCGTGAAGGACGTGGAGCGGATGACGATCGAGGCCGCCACGTCGGGTTCGCGGTCGGCGGCGCTGAAGGCGCTCGCGCTGCATCCGCTGGTCGACTCCGTCACTCACGCGCGACAGATCCTGGACCGCGAGCGGGAGGCTCTCCCCGAGCTCGCCCGCGTGCTGGTCAACCCCTGATCCCGGGGCGGTGGAGCGTCGCCGTGACGGCTTCCTGCAACGGTGCCGTCCGCTGGCCCTGTCGCGGGCGACAGTGGAGGAGCCCTCGGGGAAGGAGCACCGTCATGAGGACTCAGATCATGACCATCACCGTCGGGATGGCCTGCACCGCAGCGCTCGCCCTGACCGCGTCACCGGCCGGCGCCGACACGCGCGCCCGGACCGACACACGCCGTGACGCACCGGCGTCGATCGACATCTCCCGGGCCACCTATCGTCACACCGGCAGCCGCGTGTCCACGACGATCCGCGTCCCGCACCTCGGGAAGCGGGGCCGGGCGAGTCTCGCGATCAGCCGGTACGGCATCTTCGAGGCGGGCTACGTCGCCGTGGTCCGCAAGATGCCCGGGCAGCGCGCCAAGGCCCGGTTGTTCTTCTTCGACCACTTCCAGAACAGGCCCCGCGCATGCATGGGTCTGCGAGGCACCTGGAAGCGGTCGACGGGCACGATCACGGTCTCCGTGCCACGCACCTGCCTCCCGGGTCATCGGACCCGCCGGCTGTACGTCGCCGCCCGCACGATGAGAGGCGACGCGTTCGACGACGCGCCTGCGGTCACGCGCCTTCGTCGAGGCTGACCGGCGTGACGCGTCACATGTCGCGGTCACGCTTCGCCTCGGCGAGCCGTACCCAGCGTCCGTTCTTGCTGCGCTCAGGAGGCGAGGTGGAGGCGACGTCCTGTCGGGCCGTCACCGCGGACGATCCGTACGGCGCCGCCGGCGGCCTTCGTCCGCGGGACGTCGAAGACGACCTTGACCCTCTCCTTGGAGTACGGCGCGACCACGACCTCGTCGGCCGGCCAGAGTGCAGGCACGGCCGGGTCGTGCTGGGTGCCGTCGGCCGCGAGGAAGACGGCCGGGACCGTCGAGACGGCGACCGCACCGTCGCCGCGGTTGCTCACCTCGACCTCCGCCACCACGAAGACGTGGTTGGGGCCGGGTCGTCGTCCGTCGAGGCTCCGCCGTACTGCTGAGCCGGCGACGCTCAGGTCGATGCCGTACACGTCGTGCTCCTTCGCTCAAGATCCGGGAGCAGCCGTCCGAGCGAGCGCTGCTCCTTCACTTCTACAACGTCTGGAGCGATCCCACAGGACGGGGGTCGGCGGTGTGAAAACGGTCATACTGGTCTCGGGTCGGTCCGCCGACCCGAGATCGCCGCGCCGCAAGAATTCACCAGGCGGTGACTCGCGGCCTCGAGCGCGGAGCGGGACAATCGCCCGAGCCGCTTCACGAGGAGGCCCTGTGCGACTGCTCCTTCTGTCCACCTCGACCTTGCACGGCGAGGACTACCTGGCGTACGCGCTGCCGACGATCGCGGGCCACCTCCCGAGCGGTGGGAGGGTCGCCTTCGTCCCGTATGCGCTGGCCGACCGCGACGCCTACACGGCGAGAGCTGCCACAGCGCTCGCGTCGGTGGGCATCACCGTCCAGGGGGTCCATCGTGCGTCCGACCCGCGGGCCGTGGTGGACGCCGCCGACGCGATCTTCGTCGGGGGAGGCAACACGTTCCGTCTTCTGCGCGCGCTGCAGCGGACCGGCCTGCTCGCCACCATCGGCGAGCGCGTGCGCGACGGCGTGCCGTACGTCGGATCGAGCGCCGGCACGAACGTCGCCTGCCCGCCGATCCGTACGACCAACGACATGCCGATCACCGAGCCGGCGGGACTCACGGCCCTCGGGCTCGTGCCGTTCCAGATCAACGCCCACTACGTCGACGCGGACCCGGCAAGCACCCACATGGGTGAGACGCGGGAGGAACGCCTCGAGCAGTTCCTCGAGGACAACGACGTCCCGGTGCTGGGCATGCGTGAGGGTGCCTGGCTCGAGGTGACCGAGACGACGGCACGTCTGGGCGGGGTCTCCGGATCCCGGCTGCTGCGACGAGGTGCCGAGCCGGTCGAGCTGCCCCCGGGCGCGGACATGAGCGACCTCCTCGAGGTGTCGACCCGCTACGACACGTGAGGAGCGTCGTTCTCCGGCCGCACGTCGTCACGCGGGCTTAGCGTCGTCAACAATCGTCACACCGGCCGGAAGCACCGCTCGTACAGTGCCTCCATCTCGGCGGCGAGCGCCTCGACCGGTCCTTCGACCGCGAGGCCCGGGGCGACCGTCGTGATCGGCAGCGGCGCGACGGGGGAGGGACCGACGCCCCACTCCTCGAGCAGCGCGGCGAGCCGCGTCGACGCGACGACGTAGACGATGCGGCCGAGGCCCACCCAGGCATGGGCGGCCGAGCACATCGCGCAGTGCTCGCCGGAGGTGTAGACGGTTGCGGACGCGCGGTCCTCGGGCTCGAGGTTCTCGACCGCCCACCGGACGATCGCGAGCTCGGGATGACGGGTGTGGTCACCGTCCTTCTCGCGGTTGTGGTCCTCGAACAGGACGGTGCCGTCTGCGCTCACCAGCACGGACCCGAAGGGCTCGTTGCCCTCGTCGAGCCCGATGGCCGCGAGCGCGACGCAACGGCGGAGGTGGCGGAGGTCGTCGTCGGAGAAGCTGCTCATGCAGGCAGTCTTCCGCGCTCGGTGACCGAAACGAAACACGTGACCGGAGGTGGCGGAAACATGACGTTCCTACGGTCGGCGCAACACCTTCAGCAAGGAGCGCGCCATGCCCCAGACTCGACGCGACTTCCTCAAGCAGGTCGGCATCGCCGGCGGCGCAGGAGTCATGCTTCACTCGATGGGGGCGCTCGGGCTGAGCCCGGCCGCCGCCGCGGAGACGCCACCGTTCACTCCTCCCAAGGCCTCCGAGCTCGCTCGGCACGGCCGCAAACGTGTCCTCATCCTCGGTGGCGGCATCGCCGGCCTGACCACCGCGTACGAGCTGGGCAAGGCCGGCTACCGGTGCACCATCCTGGAGGCCCGTGACCGCCCCGGCGGCCGCAGCTGGAGCGTCCGGGGCGGGACGACGGAGACCGATCTCAAGGGACAGACGCAGAGGGCGCGTTTCTCCCGAGGGCAGTACATGAACGCAGGCCCGGCCCGGCTCCCGCAGCACCATGTGACCGTCGACTACTGCCGCGAGCTCGGGGTGGAGCTCGAGACGTTCGTCAACCAGAACGCCGACGCCTACCTCTATCGGACCGGCGCGCACAACCTGGCAGGGCAGCCGATCCGCCACCGCGCGGCGAAGGCCGACGTCTACGGCTACGTCTCCGAGCTGCTCGCGAAGGCGACCGACCAGGGTGCCCTCGACACCTACCTCACCCAGGCCGACAAGGACGCCCTGATCGCGCTCCTCCGCAACTTCGGCTCGCTCGGGGCGAAGGTCGCCGGTGACCCGTCCGCGAGCTACCGCTACACCGGCAGCGGACGGCGAGGCTACGCGATCGAGCCGGGAGTCACCGCCGGGGAGCCGATCGCGCCGTACGCCTTGTCGGACGTGCTCGCGTCGGGGATCGGCAACTACTTCTCGTTCGAGCTCGGGTTCGACCAGGCGATGCAGATGCTCCAGCCCGTCGGCGGCATGGACCGGATCGCGTACGCGTTCGAGCGGGCGATCGGGCGCGACAAGATCGAGTACGGAGCGGAGGTGTCGGCCTTCGGCAACACGAGCACGGGTGTCGAGGTCGAGTACTCGACGGGCGGACGCCGCACCAAGAAGGCCACCGCCGACTTCCTCGTCTGCACGATCCCGCCGCACCTCGCGGCGACGATCCCGAGCAACCTGCCGCCCGAGGTCGTCTCGGCTCTGGCGTACGCCCGGCCCAGCAACGCCGGAAAGATCGGGCTGGAGTACGACCGACGCTGGTGGGAGCTCGACCACAAGATCTACGGCGGGATCACGAACGCGGACAACGAGCTGGGCAACGTGTGGTACCCGTCCTCGGGCTTCCACGGAGAGCGAGGCACCATGATCGGCTACTACAACACCGGTAGCAACGCCACCACCTACGGGACGCTCACGCCGCGGGGGAGGCTCGCCAAGGCGCTGGACCAGGGCGCGGCCATCCACGGCGACGTCTACAAGCAGGACCTGCGGTCGTCGTTCTCCGTCGACTGGGCGTCGACGAAGTACAGCGAGGGCGCGTGGGTGGGCTGGCCGTCACGGACCGACGGGAACTACGACAGGCTGCTCGAGCCCTCCGGCAACGTCTACTTCGCCGGCGACCACCTCTCGTACACGATCGCCTGGCAGCACGGCGCGATGGTGTCCGCGCGTGCGGCCGTGGAGTCCCTGCACACCCGGGTGGTGTCGGCATGAGCGCCCGTCGCCGTACGGCGGTCGCCGTCGCCGCGACCGCGCTCGTGTGCCTCCCGGCCAGCGCGATCGCGCACGGCACCTTCGCCAAGCCGCCGAAGCCCGGCACCGCGGTGCCCGCGCTTCCTGTCGGCCAGGACAACCCGATGATCGCCGAGGGTGTCGCGATCGGCGCGAGCACGCCGGTCTACAAGTCCAGCGGGCTCGGCCCGTCGGCGCTGAACGCCGCGGCACCCGCGGGATCCGAGCAGCGCTACGTCGACACGGCAGTCTTCCCCGACGGCGTGCTGCCGCCGGGGGTGACGATCACGGAGGCGCAGGGCATCAACGTGCTGCGCCGCATCGGCGAGAACCTCGCTCGGCAGGGGCTCTCGTACGACGACGTCATCACGATGCGGGTGTTCCTCCAGAACCCGGCGGGGGCCGCCACGGCCGACTTCGCCGGGTGGAACCGGGCGTACCGGCAGTACTTCGCCAACACCAGTCTGTCGACGAGGAAGCCGATCGACGTGCCCCTCGGGACGGCGGCGCCCGCGCAGCCGTTCGTCGTCAACCCGGCACGGCCGTCACGGTTCGCGCTGGAGATCGAGAACCTCCCGGTCGCCGGCTGGCTCGTCGAGGTCGAGGTGGACGCGGTCTATCCGTCCAAGGGACGAAAGCACTGAGAGGCGCCACATGGGCACGCCTCAGACCAGGCCAGAGCGCCGATCGTGACCGGCTGACCTGGTCGACCGACGCGTCTCCCGCTGCAGCGGGGCGGGCCCGGCTCAGGCCCTGTCCGCCCCGCCGCCTCGGAGCGAGCGGACGGCGAGCGACGCGACGCCGAAACCGGCGATCGCAGCAGCGACGAAGATGATGATGCGGCGGCGCCGCGCGGGGCCTGAGAACACGTGGGGGCCTTTCGTTTCCCGAGAGAGCTGGCGCGAACGCCGTCGACGAGCCTAGCGCGCGCGAACGAGCCCCCTGAGCGCTCAGCTCCCGAGCCGCGAGACCAGCTCCGACTTCGACATGCCCGAGTAGCCCTTCACGCCCTTCTCCCGAGCAGCCTTGCGGAGCTCGGCGACGGTCATGGAGGCGTACGGCCCGCGGGCGCTCGAGCCGCCGGACGTGGTCTTCTTCGCGGTGGTCTTCTTTGCCGTGGTCTTCTTGGCGGCGGTCTTCTTCGCGGTGGTCGTGCTCGCGCTGCTCTTCTTCGCAGCGGTCTTGCCCGTCGTCCTCGTGGCACCGGTGCGTGACGCCGACGTGTTCGTGTCGTCACGCGGTGCGACCCGGCGCTGCGAGGTGTCGGGTGCCTTCGGCGGGCTCGAGATCTCAGACGGCGCCGCTGAGACGTTCGTTGATGCCTCTTCGGGTGAGCCGCCGAACGGTCCGGGGACGACGGTCTTGCCGAGCCGGGCGAGCTCGTCGCGTGCGGAGTCGACGGTCTCGGCGATCTTGCGCTGCGCCGACTTCGACGCCTTGCGGATCGCCTTCTCCGCGTCGGCGCGCGACCTGTCGGTGTCCTTGCGCGCTCGCTTGAGTCGGTTCGTCGCGTCGTCGAGCGCTCGCTCGAGGTCGGCAACGCGCTTGCGCAGCTCGTTCTCTGCCTTGCTGGGCTTGCTGTTCTTCGCCACGGGTCCTCCTTGCTCCACTGCTCGTGAACGTCACGGCACGGTCAGCGTAGGCGCGATCGCGCGCGTGCGCGCTCTCGCGCGGGACGCGCCGCCGAGGGTTCGCGTGGCGAGGCCGTAGCCACGAGAGGGGCCGCTCTCGCCGGGGGAGACATGAGCGGCGCCCTTCGTGGCGATCCACCGGATCGGGCAGGGGGTCGACATCCCGGCCCTGTCACTCTGAATAACGCACGAGGGTGGCCGAGATATCGCACGACGGAGCGTGGTTTCGGTCACGTGTCCAAGAGGAGCGTCACCGACTGCTCGGCGGTCACTCGATGTACAGGTCGAGAACCTCTCCGAGGTGGTCGCGCTGCGCACTTCGTCGGCCGGCGCCCTTGGCGCTCGCCGCCGTCAGCGACGCGATGACGCTGATCACGAGGCTGAGGCTGGAGGGTGACTGGCCGAAGGAGACGCCGGGCGGTGGGACGAGGACGACGTCGGCGCCGAGCTGGGCCAGAGGTGCGTCGGGCGAGTCGGTGATCACCAGCAGGCGGCCGCCGGCGTCGCGGAACGCCGCCGCGATGTCGATCGTGTACTTGCGATAGCGCTGCACCGAGAACGCCACCATCGCGTCCGAGCTCCGCACGTCGCTCAGCACGTCGATCGGCCGGATGATGGTGCCGTCGACCAGGTGGACGTTGGCGAGGCTGGCGCTCAGGTCGAGCGCCAGCAGCGACGCGTACGAGAACGACTGGGTGGCGCCGATGACGAATCGTCGTCGGGCGCCGACGATCTGCGCGGCCATCTCTTCGAGCGTCGGGTCGGTGAGGATCCAGTCGAGCATCGCGTCGAGCTGCGTCCGCTGCTCGTCCACGAGCCGGCGTTTGAGCAGCGCGGCGGATCGTCGCTGCGGACGGGCAGGCGTGCCGTCGCTCATCCGTACTCCTGACGTGAGAGGTCAGTGGATCGTAGCCGTGTCGACGATCGTGAGCGATGGGATAGACGCATCCAGGACCGCACTCACCCCGAGCGGGACGCTCTCCGCCGCGGCGGCGTGGCCGAAGCCGAGCTCCCAGGCGACAGGGATCCCGAGCGGTGCGAGCAGCTCTGCACACACGGCACGGACCTCCTCGGGCTGGCCGCAGTCGAGCCAGCTGCCGAGGACGACGCCCGTCACGCCGTCGAACCAGCCGGAACGGAGAAGTGACACGAGGAGCCCGTCGATGCGGTACGGCTTCTCGTCCACGTCCTCGAGAAGGGCGACGAACGGCCCCGGCGCGCGGGGCGGTGCGGACCGCGTTCCCGCCGTCATCGCCAACATCGTGAGGGTGCCTCCGATCAGCGTGCCGGAGGCGGTGCCGGGGATCAGCGTCTCCGCGCCCTCGGAGGAGTAGACGCGGGCGCGGAAGGGCTCGACCACCGCGCGTCGCAGGCTCGCCGTGGCCGCCGGGTCGTCGAGCAACGACAGCGTGCCGACCATGGGGGTGAACCAGGTGGGAACACCGACGACCTCGCGCCAGTACTCGTGGAGCGCGGTGACGTCGGAGCTGCCGTAGAGCGGCTTCGGCCGCGCCGACCGCAGCGAGGTGGCGTCGAGGTGGTCGAGGAGACGGACGGAGCCGTAGCCGCCGCGGACGCAGAAGATGCCCTCGATCGAGGGATCGCACCACGCCTCGACCAGGTCGGCGGCACGGCCCTCGTCTGTCCCGGCCAGATAGGACGCTCGCGGATGCACGCCGCGCAGATGCCTGCCTTCGACGGGTTCGAGACCCCACGAGCGGAGCAGCGTCGAGGCACGGTCGACAAGTTCCGGCACGACAGGGCCGGCCGGAGCGACCAGGGCGACGCGGGCACCGGTCGGCAACGGACCGAGCGGACGGGCGGAGCTGGTCACGACGAGCCTCCTACCTGGGGACGACCGTCACGCGTGGGCGCGGCTGTGGACGACCGGACCCCGGCGCTGCTCGCCACCCTAGGTTCGTGGTTCCGACCGACACCGGGAGACCTCCATGGAGACCGTACTCGTCCAGCACCGCCGCCGTGCCCGCCGCACCGACGTGCCCGACGGCCCCGACTCCGATCCCGGTGTCCGCGGCCGCGCCTACTGGAGCCTGTGGCGGCACCGTCACTTCCCGTGGGCCGCGCTCGACGACGGCGTCCGGGTGCTCCTCCTCGAGTCGTGGTCGAGTGGCGGACGCCTGACGTGGTTGGTGGAGGCCCGTGACGTCCTCCGGGCCACGGTCAGCTCTCAGGACGAGGTGGTCGACACGGTCGCGGCGTGGGCGGGGGAGTCGGCCGACGACGTGGCACGGTCCGACTACCTCGTGGCCAGCTCGGTCGAGTCGGGTCTCGTCCTGGGCTTCCGGGCGCAGCCTGTCACGTGGCTGGGTCTCGAGCGACCCGCCGACCTGCGTCTGGACCGCAACGGTTGGGCTCTCGCGCGGGTCGACGAGCTCGCGGAGTGGGGCGTCGAGCTCCCCGAGCGAGAGACGACGACCCTGGACACGTGACCGTGTCGGTGAGATAGAAACGGCGCATGGACTCTGCGCCCTCGTCGACTCCCCTCTCATCCGCCACGGGACGCGGGTACGCCCTGGGGTCGGTGGCGACGGGCACCTTCGCCACCGTCCCCGGTCTGCTCCTCCTGCCGTACCTCACCGACACGCTCGGTGTCGCCGCGGGCATCGCCGGGCTGATGGTGCTCCTCCCCAAGGCCTGGGACGTCGTTCTCAACCCGATCGCGGGCCGCATCAGCGATCGCTCGACGAGCTCCCGGGGACGTCGCCGTCCCTTCCTCCTGCGCGCCGGCGTCCTCCTCGCCGTGACGTTCGCGCTCATCTTCGCCGGCCCGGCCGAGCCGACCTGGCTCGCCGGCACCTGGGTCGTGGTGCTGTTCCTCGCGTGCGCGAGCGCGTACGCGTTCTTCCAGGTCCCCTACGTCGCGATGCCTGCCGAGATGACTCTCGACTACGACGAACGCACGCGGTTGATGACGTGGCGCGTCGTCGTGCTCGCGCTGGCCATCCTCCTCTCAGGGGCGACAGCGCCGTTGGTGGTCGATGTCGTGGGCGACGCGTCCTCGGAGACGACGGGCTACCGGGTGATGGGCGCCTACATCGGGGTGATCCTGCTCCTCGGTGCGCTGGGCGCCTACCGGGGCACACGTGATGCGCCGGACCACGGTGTCGCGACGGCCGGCGGCTCGATGCGTGACCAGCTGCGGCTCGTCGCGCAGTCGCCGGACTTCCGCCACCTCCTGACCACCTTCGTTCTCCAGGCGCTGGGCATCGGCGCGATGCTCGCAGGGGTGGCGTACGTCGCCGACCACCTTCTCGACAGCGGCAGCGCGACGACGCTCCTCTTCGTCGCGTTCGTCGGGCCGGCGCTGCTCGTCACGCCGCTGTGGGAGCGGGTCGCGGCGCGCCGGGGCAAACGCTACGGCTACACCGCCGCGACCGGCATCCTCGTCCTCGGGGCGCTGGGGCTGCTGGTGGCGTCGACCGGCCAGGCCCTGGCCGCGTACGCAGCGGCGGCGGTCGTAGGCATCGGCTACGCCGGCGCGCAGGTCTTCCCGATGGCGATGATCCCCGACGTGGCCGCGGACCACGCGGCGCGTACGGGCGCGAACCGCATCGGCGTCTTCACCGGCGTCTGGACGGCCGGCGAGACGTTGGGTCTGGCGCTCGGTCCGGGTCTCTTCGCGGCCGTGCTGTCGCTCGGCGGCTATGTCTCGTCCCGCGAGGGCGAGGACGTCACGCAGCCTGACTCGGCCCTCGACGCGATCGTGGTCGGCGTCTCGGTCGTCCCGGCGCTGCTCATCATGGTCAGCCTCCTGTCGCTGCGCCGATACCGGCTCGACGAGCGACTCCACCGCAACGGCGCCCACGACGCGGACGCCGACCCCACCGCGACGCCGCAGGAGCCCACCCCATGACTGTCCCGCACCGCGATGCCGACGAGATCAGAGCGAGCCTCCTGACCCTGCGCGACGGCGACCTCCCGACGCACGGGGGGAGGACCCTGGCATACGTCTACGACTCGGGGATCGCGGAGGCCGACGACCTCGGCCGGGAGGCGCTCGCCGCCTACGGCTCGACCAACGGGCTCGACCCGACAGCCTTCCCCAGCCTCCTCACGATGGAGCGCGACCTCGTCGCGTTCGCCAAGCCGCTGTTCCACGCACCCCGCGAAGCCGTCGGGACGGTGACGTCGGGAGGTACGGAGTCTGTGCTGCTCGCCGTCCAGACCGCCCGGGACGCACGGCCTGACGTGGCTCGACCGGTGATGGTGGTGCCCAGCACGGCGCACGCCGCCTTCCACAAGGCGGCCCACTACTTCGGCGTCGAGCGGGTGACCGTGCCCGTCGACCCGTCGACGATGCGGGCCGACGTGCCGGCGACGGCGGCCGCGCTGGACGAGTACGGCGACCGCGTCGTGCTGGTCGTAGCGAGCACTCCCTCGTACGCGCACGGCGTGCTCGACCCCGTGCCCGAGCTCGCAGGGCTCGCGCTGCGCCACGGCACCCGTCTGCACGTCGACGCCTGCATCGGTGGGTGGGTGCTGCCGTGGCTCGAGCGCGATGGACGGGTCCGCCATGCCTGGGACTTCGCCGTCGAGGGCGTCACGAGCATCTCGGCCGATCTTCACAAGTACGCGTACGCCCCGAAGGGCGTCTCGCTGCTGCTCCACCGCACGCCCGAGCTTCGCCGTCCCCAGTTCTTCGCCAGCGCTGACTGGCCCGGCTACACGATGCTCAACGCCACCCTCCAGTCCACGAAGTCAGGGGGCCCGCTGGCTGCCGCATGGGCGGTGGTCTCATACTTCGGCGACGACGGCTACCACGCACTGACGCGCGCAGCGTCCACCGCCACGACGGCTCTCGCGGCGGGCGTCGAGGCGACCGAGCACCTCTCGCTCGCCGCCGAGCCCGACACCACGCTGGTCGCCGTGACGACCGACGACGCGTGCGACGTCTTCACGATCAGCGACGCCATGCTCGCGCGCGGGTGGTTCGTCCAGCCGCAGATGGCGTATGGCGACCTTCCCGCGACGCTCCACCTCACCGTGTCGGCGGCGACAGCCCCTCTCGTGGACGAGCTCCTCGACGATCTCAGGGACTCCGTCGGCGAGGCGGTCGCCGCAGGTCCGATTGCCGTCGACCCTCAGCTCCGGGCGGCAGCGAGCGCGATCGACCCTGACACCTTGGACGACGCGGCGTTCGACGGGCTCCTGGCGCTGGCGGGTCTGGCGAACGCGGAGGACGGCGGGGGAGTGGCGCCGCCTGCGCAGATGGCACCGGTCAACGCGCTGCTCGACGTCGCCCCGCCGGCGCTCCGGGAGGCGCTCCTCGTCGCGTTCCTCGACCGACTGACCCGCACCGATCAGCGCGCGTCCGATCGCTGACCCTCAGTAGGCGCGGTGCCGGCCGGCGGGCGTGCCACCGCCGCCGCTGCGGATCTCGGCTGCCAGGTCCTCGCGAGTCCGGACGACCACCGGCGCCGCCGATCCCGGCAGCAGCCGCGCGGCGTCGTCCGGCAGCACGACATCGGTCTTCACCGCCTCGCTGATCCGGTACGGCATCGCGCCGAGCACCCCTCCGAGGGTCCGGCGCAGACGGGACATCTCGGCCCGGACGGTCACCGTTCGTGACGGGTCCGCGAAGAGGTCGTCCGACAGCTCGGAGGCCGAACGGCCCTCGGGGTGACGTACGAGCGATAGCAGGATCTCGGAGTGACGGGGCGACAGCGCATGGGTCCACGAGCCGCTCGAGCTGGTCACCTCGACGACGGTCGGCGTGGAGGTGAGGTCGAGACGCACGAGCGTCATGGGGTCTCGGTCGGAACCGTCCTCGGAGAGGCGGAGCAGCCAGCCGTCCGGCACCGGTTCGGCGACGACGTTCCCGAGCTGAGGGAGCCACAGCGCGCCAGGTGTCATGTCGGACGGCAGCAGCACCCGCGCGGGAGGCTCGGTGCCGACTGTGGCGGCGGAGATGCCGTCCCGCGTGACTGCGATGGCGGGGCCGCCGAGGCGTGCGAGCATCGGCCCTGCGTGCGTCCGGAGGCGGTCGGCGTTGTCGTGGTAGACCTGCCGCAGCTGAGCCTGGGCCAGCTGCGACGCCATCACCACGTGCGGGAGCGCGAGCGGGTTGACCGCGCGCTGGCGATAGCTCAGGTCGACGACGCCCACCTGCTCTCCGGTCAGCGGGTCACGGACCGGGGATGCGGCGCACGACCAGGGGAGGTGTTCCTCGGCGAAGTGCTCGGCGGCGTGGATGCCGACCGGCGCACCCTCGACGAGCGCCGTGCCGATCGCGTTGGTGCCGACGTTGCCCTCGGCCCACGTCGCTCCCGGGACCATGCCGAGCTCGTCGGCGTGGTGGCGCAGGGGGGCGTTGCCGGCTCGCCACAGGATCGTCGCGTCGGGCGAGGTGATCGCGAGGAGCATGCCCGCCGAGTCGAGCGCGTCGCGCAGCAGCTCAGCGAGCTGGTCGACCAGCGGGCGCATCGCGCTTGCGGAGCGCCCGGCCTCGACCTCTCCCGGTGCAGCCGGCGGTGTGGCGGGAACCCCGTCAGGGCTCAGCCCGTGAGTCCGGGAGCGGTCCCACGAGGCACGGACGACGGCCCGGGGCTGGACCGCGGAGGACCGCCCGGCGAGGACGTCGGAGCGCACGCGGTACAGGCTGCGCAGGTCCACCGACGTCGTCGACGGACGCCTTGTCGCCCCTGATCCCGCCATGCCCCCCGGCCTTCCGGTCCCCGTCGCCCGCGGCGGGATGTCGTTTCCTGCGCCCCACCGTAGACCCGGCGAACCGGTCAGCCCAGGTTTTCTCGCGGCTTTCTCGTCCCTTGTGCGCGCTCACGTGTGCGCTCTCACGGCCGACGATCGTGCCCGGGCGAGCGTTGCAACCCCGTGCAACCCTTGCGCCCGCTGACCCGGCAGGGCTGGGATGGGGATGCGTTCAGGTCGAGCGGGCTCCGCTGCGGGGGTACGGAGCGCGCTCGACCTGGACGGACGGACAAGACATCGTCCGCCAGACGTACGAAGGCCCCGACACCGGTTCCGGTGTCGGGGCCTTCGTCAGAAGTCTCGGGGACGAGACGCCTTCTCAGATAGCGCGAACGTTCTCCGCCTGGGGGCCCTTCTGGCCCTGGGTGACGTCGAACTCGACGCGCTGGTTCTCGGCCAGGGTGCGGAAGCCGTTCCCGGTGATCGCGGTGTAGTGGACGAACACGTCGTCACCGCCACCATCCTGCGCGATGAAGCCGAAGCCCTTCTCGTCGTTGAACCACTTCACGGTGCCTTGCGACATTTCTTGCTCTTTCGTCGAACTGTGGAGCCGACCGTTGTCGACCCCCGTGCAGCGTTGCTCCACCCACACGATGGTCGCGGGGGCGCTTCGGCCCAGATAAGACAAAGGCACCAACGTTGAAACCGTTGGCGCCGACGTACCCACCTGCGCTGAACCGAACAACTACTGCTGGAAGCCTAGCAGGTCCGGGGGCAGTCTCGAGGGTGCGCGGGGCCCGGCGCGTGGCGGCGCTCCGAGGGCCGTGAGGCTCGTCTCGTTCCGCGCCTTCGTCGCCCCGCAGACGGCCGCTGACCGCTCAGCGGCGCTTGG